>JALJPK010000014.1:22772-56285 GCA_022968985.1 Pseudomonadales bacterium
TGATGGTCGGTCGTATTAAGAAATTTGAAGCAGAAATCAGTCTTACTGAGCAAGCTTTCGTTAAAGACCCAGATGTTAAAGTCGGTCAATTAGCTAAAAAAGCAGATGCTGTTATTCAATCTTTCGTTCGTTTTGAAGTTGGCGAAGGCATTGAAGTTGAAGTATTAGATTTTGCAGCAGAAGTAGCGGCGGCAGTTCAAGGCGTATAAGTGCTTTTTACTTTTCCAAAGCTTAAAAATATTGCATAATAATGCAAAATAAGAGAGTGCTTAGCGCTCTCTTTTATTATCTGACTTTTAAAAGAGGTGAGTCGTGGCCAGTACTGCAAAGAATTCAAGTAAATATAAACGCATATTATTAAAACTAAGTGGTGAAGCGTTAGCCGGAAAACAAGGTTTTGGTATTGATCCAGAAGTAATGGATCGTATGGCTATTGAAATTGGTCAGTTAGTTGGTATTGGTATTCAAGTTGGAATGGTAATCGGTGGTGGCAACCTGTTTCGTGGCAAAGAACTAAGTGATGCGGGTTTAGATCGTGTTAGTGGTGACCACATGGGTATGTTAGCAACCGTTATGAATGCCATTGCAATGCGTGACGTATTGGAGCGATCAAATATCGCAACACGTGTTATGTCTTCTATTTCTATGACGGGTGTTGTTGACGATTATGATCGTCGTAAAGCGATGCGTCATTTGACAAGTGGAGAAGTGGTTATTTTTGCTGCGGGCACAGGTAATCCATTTTTTACAACCGATTCTGCTGCGTGTTTACGCGGAATTGAAATAGATGCAGATGTTGTTTTTAAAGCAACGAATGTAGATGGTGTTTACGATAGCGACCCTCGTAAAAATAAAAATGCAGTTAAATACGATCAGCTTACTTTTAACGAAGCGCTAGAAAAACAATTAGGTGTAATGGATTTAACGGCTATTTGTTTAGCTCGAGATCACAATATGCCAGTACGCGTATTTAATATGAATGAACCTGGTGCACTTGTAAAAGTCATAACTGATCGTACAGTTGGCACCACTATGTTGGAGAGTATCGACAATGTTGAATGAAATCTACACAGCAACTAAATCAAAAATGGACCGTTCGGTTGAAGCGTTAGAAAATGCGTTTAAACGAATTCGTACGGGACGTGCTAACCCTAGTATTCTTGATCCAATAAAAGTGGATTATTATGGGCAAGACACCGATATTTCGGCAGTTGCGAATATCGGTATTGAAGATGGTCGTACAATTACTATTACACCTTGGGAAAAACCAATGGTAACAGCGATTGAAAAAGCGATTATGAAATCAGACTTGGGTTTAAACCCACAAACTAGTGGTGAAACCATTCGTTTGGTTATGCCAATGCTTACTGAAGAAACGCGTAGAGATTATATCAAACTGGCTAAAGCTGAAGCTGAAAATGGTCGAGTTTCGATTCGTAACGTTCGTAAATCCTCTAATACTGAAATTAAAAATTTATTAAAAGATAAAGAAATTTCAGAAGATGAGATGCACGAAGCTGAAGATAAAATTCAAAAAATCACTAACGAATTTATTGTTGTAATTGATAAGCGTTTTGCTGAAAAAGAAAAAGAATTGATTACGGTTTAACTTGTAATCATAAAAAGGTCGAAATAATTTCGGCCTTTTTTATATTAAAATAGTAAGAGAACAGTATGACAAAATCTAGTGCAAAACATATTGCTATAATAATGGATGGTAATAACCGTTGGGCGAAAAAGAAATTTCTAGGTGGTATTGCTGGTCATAAAGCGGCTCAAAAAGCAGTGCGACAAGTGGTCGAATTTTGTGCAAACAAAGAAGTAGAAGTACTGACGTTATTTGCATTTTCTAGCGAAAATTGGAAACGACCAAAGGAAGAAGTTGGCGCGTTAATGGAGCTGTTTTTAATGGCACTTCAGCGTGAAGTTAAAAAACTGCACAAAAATAATATTCGTTTGAAAATTATTGGTGATGTGTCGGGTTTTAATGAAAAGATTCAAATGCATATCAAACAAGCGCAAGCATTAACCCAAGACAATACGGGTTTGATATTAGCAGTAGCTGCCAATTATGGCGGGCGCTGGGATATTGTTAATGCCACTCAAAAAATCGCGCAGTTAGTGAAAGATGGAAAATTAGAGCCTGAAGATATAACGGAACAACATATACAAGAGTATATTCAATTAGGTGACTTACCGGAACCTGATTTATGTATTCGCACCGCAAATGAACAACGAATTAGTAATTTTTTATTATGGCAGTTTGCTTATAGTGAGTTTTATTTTACAGATGTGTTGTGGCCTGATTTTGGTAAAGCGGATTTACAAAAAGCCCTGGATGCTTATGAGCATCGTGTACGTCGATTTGGTAAAACAGATGATCAAATCGCAAAAGAAAATAATTAATTTATAAGAACCCCAACCATGCTTAAACAACGAGTTTTAACTGCCTTAGTACTAGCCCCTTTAATGATTGTGGGTATCTTTTTCCTATCGTCTACTTATTTTCCTTATTTTATTATGCTTATTGTCGCTCTAGCAAGTTGGGAGTGGGCAAAATTAAGTGGATTTACACCCAATGTAATTCGAGTGGGTTACGCCGTAGCCATTGTATTGTTTGGTTATATGACACTTAGATATGGTGATGATGTTCAGTCATTAAACTGGACATTAAGGTTAGCTGTTATCTGGTGGGTGATTGCATTAATTTGTGTGCTTACTTTTCCGAAAGCAAAAATGTTGTGGAATTCGAAAATAGCCCGTTTAGTGATTGGTGTATTTGTTATTGTGCCGATGTGGATTGGCTTAGTTATGCTTAAAGGAATGGGCGATGATGCTGAATATTATTTAGTTTGGTTAATGTGTTTAGTTTGGGGTGCCGATAGTGGTGCATATTTTGCGGGTCGTCATTTTGGTAAAACTAAATTAGCTGAAAAAATCAGTCCTAAAAAAACATGGGAAGGTGTTTACGGTGGTATGTTAACCGCGATGATTTTTTCAGTGATTGCCGCGGTGAGTTTATTTGATGTTGCCAATTACAGTATTTTAGATTGGACTTTATTAGTTGTGATGTCGGTGGTGGTTGTATTTATCTCTGTTGTTGGTGATTTATTCGAAAGCCTATTAAAGCGTCACGAAAACATTAAAGACAGTAGTCAGTTATTACCAGGGCACGGTGGTGTGATGGATCGTGTGGATAGTTTGGTTGCAGCGGTTCCATTTTTTGTATTATTTATTCCGTTATTTATTAAATGAAAATAATTTGTTTATTAGGTGCTACTGGGTCAATTGGCGATAGTACGTTAGATATTATTGCAAGACATCCTGATTTATATAAACTGCATAGTGTAAGTGGTCATAAAAACTGGCAGAAAATGCTTGATATTATCAATCGCTTTAAACCAAGTGTAGTGGTAATGAGTAATGAGCAAAGTGCGATAGCTTTGTTAAAACAAACCATACCTGAAGATACACAAATACTTTCTGGTGATGAAGCGTTAATACAAATTGCAGAAGAATCAACGACAGACACTGTGGTTGCCGCTATTGTGGGTTCTGCAGGTCTTAAATCTTCATATGCTGCGGTTTGTGCAGGCAAACGTGTTTTGCTTGCTAATAAAGAGTCTTTGGTTGTCAGTGGTCAGTTATTTATGTCCGCTGTTAAAAAATACGGTGCGACATTATTACCTGTTGATAGTGAGCATAACGCTATTTTTCAATCCCTTCCGCATAATTACGATCATAGCAATATCGCTCAAGGTGTCCAAAAAATAGTACTGACTGCATCTGGTGGGCCTTTTTTAAAATTTACAAAACAACAATTAAAAGACGTGACACCCGCGCAAGCCGTAGCACATCCCAATTGGTCGATGGGTCAAAAGATATCCGTAGATTCTGCTAGTTTAATGAATAAAGGTTTAGAGTTAATTGAAGCCTGTTGGTTGTTTGATTTAACTGTCGATGAAGTGCAAGTTGTAGTACATCCACAATCAATTATTCATTCGATGGTGTCATACAGTGATGGAAGTGTGATTTCTCAAATGGGCAATCCAGATATGCGAACACCTATTGCATATGCTTTAAGTTATCCACAACGCACAACTTCAGGTGTTAAAGCTTTAGATTTTTTCCAAATTAAAGATTTGACGTTTGAGCAACCTGATGAAGATCGATTTGAATGTTTGACATTAGCTAAAGCATCTTTTGCACAAGGTGGCATTATGCCAGCAGTGTTAAATGCTGCGAACGAAGAAGCGGTGGCCGCATTTTTAGATGAAAAAATTGGTTTTTTAGACATTGCAAAAGTAGTGAAACAAACCATGCAACAAACGAAATTCCAAGACGCGGTAAGTATCGATCAATTAATGGATGTCGATTATCAAGCAAGGCAAGTTGCGCTAGAAATTATTAAAGGGTTTTAATGATGTTGTGGAATATTGGTTTTTTTATTGTAGCTATCGTTATATTAGTCAGTTTCCATGAATGGGGGCATTACCTTTTTGCTAGGTTGTTTAAAGTAAAAATTATCACGTTTAGTGTGGGCTTTGGTCAAACAATATTCAGTTGGAGAAATAAAAAAGACACCCAATTTGTAGTTGCTGTTGTACCACTTGGTGGTTTTGTAAGAATGGCAGGTAGCCAAGAAAAAGATGAATTAGATCAACCTATTAAGCTAAATGCTGATGAGGTTTATTACGATAAATTACCTCCGTTAAAACGTATTATCATTTCTTTAGCAGGTCCATTGTTTAACTTTATTTTGGCTTATTTAATATATGTATGGGTATTTACTCACCCTATTACACAACAAAATTTAGTTTTTGACGAAGTATTGGTGCAAAGTGTTGCTTATGAATCAGGTCTGACTGATGGTGCTGAGATAATCAAAGTAAATGGTCGTTCGTTTAATAATCTTCGTGAGCTTAGATTGTATTTATATCGTTTTGCAGGGCAGTCTAGATCTGTCCCAATCGAGTATAAACAAAATGGGGAATTAAAATACACGCAATTTAACTTAGAAAATTTAACAATAAATCCAACTTTTGGTGTGTATTTGCAATTAGGTTTAATTCAAAAAGAAGAAAATTATCAGGCCAGTGTAGTTACTGTATCTGAAGGACCCGCTAAAATTGCTGGTATGTTAGATGGTGATATTTGGTACTCAATTAATGATGAATTAATAGACAGTCAATCAAAATGGATATTAGGCATCCAAAGTGGTGGAATTCAAAATTGGCAAGTGCTTAGAGATGGGCAGCTAATAGCTTTAGAGCTGATTCCCACGCGAGATGAGTCTATTAAAGATTCCCCCTATTCGATTGGAGTTAAGGTACAATCGAGTGCAAAAACAAGGCATCATTTGTTTAAACAAGACTTCACTGCTTTAGAGTCAATTGTGTATAGTTTTGGTTATACATTAAATATGATTGAATTTAATATTATTTCAATTATTAAATTGATAAAAGGTGAGTTTGCTGTTAAGAATTTAGGTGGCCCCGGTACAATGGCCGATGCATCTGGCAGTGCAGCAAAATCGGGCTTGTTAAGCTTTTTAGCATTACTAGGGGTGTTGAGTATATCGCTAGGTGTCATTAATTTAATGCCAATCCCAATGCTTGATGGCGGAAATGTTTTAATTGATAGTATTGAACTTATCAGGAAAAAAGCACTCTCTGAAAGTTGGCAGTTAAGATTTAGAACAGTAGGTTTATTAATTGTGTTAAGTGTAATGGCCTTAGCTATTACCAATGACCTATTTAGATATTTATAATGGTTTTTTAAATGAATAAAATAAAATGTTTACTTGTAGTATTTTTGGTGTTGTTCAGTGCGTCTGTTCAGGCTCAGATTGTTGAAGATATTAAAATAGAGGGGTTACAACGATTGTCACAAGGCGGTATTTATAACGCCCTTAATTTTTCCACACAAGATGATGTGGATAATCAAATGATTTCTCAAGCCATTCGCCGTTTATATTCTACGGGTAATTTCGAAGACATTAAAATTGGCTGGCTTGAACAAACATTATTTGTAAAAGTTATTGAACGCCCAATGATTGCAAGTATTACGTTAGATGGTAATTCATTGATTCCTACAGAAGGGTTAGAGCAGGGAATGAACGGAGTAGGTCTTCGTGAAGGTGAGATACTAAAACGCTCAACAGTAGCTGAAATTGAAGCAGAGTTGGCTAGTCAGTATGCATTACAAGGTCGTTATAATGCTGAAATATCAGTATTAATTGTACCGAAACAACATAATAAAATTGATCTTAAAATTGAAATCTATGAAGGTCCAAGCGTTAAAATTGATCATATTGAAATCGTAGGCAATAATCGTTTTCATGATGATGAATTATTAGAAGTATTAACTCATCGACCAATTAGTGATAATCCTTTTAAACAATTATTTAATTCAAAATCTAAATTTAACCGTCAATTATTTCGTGCTGATTTAGAATCATTACGTTCGTTTTATCTAAATCGTGGATTTTTAAATTTTGATGTGGAATCCCATCAAATTATGTTGAGTGAAGATAAGAACTTTGTCACTTTGGTTATTAATATTGATGAAGGTGAAGTATTTTATCTTGATGAAGTTAAAGTGGCCGGCGATTTACAAGGGTTAGACTTAACGATTAACTCCCTAGTTTCATATACACAAGGCTGGAGTTATTCTCAACGTGAAATTGATTATAATATTCAACGTATTCAAAAGTATTTAGATCGTCACGGATATTATTATGCGCAAGTAAAACACAATACAATTGTCGATGATCAAACAAATGAAGTGGATGTTGTATTGTTTGTGCAAACTGGGCCTAAAACCTATGTGCGAAAAATTGAAGTTAAAGGTAATACCTCAACCATGGATGAAGTGGTACGAAGAGAGTTTCGTCAATTGGAAGGTACCATTGCCACAAGAGCGGCAATCAATCGTTCTCAATCTCGTATTCAAGCGTTAGGCTTTTTTAAATCCGTTCAAATTATTCCTAAACCAGTTCCAGGGCGACAAGATCAAATTGATATCGATGTAGAAGTTCAAGAAATGTTTATTGGTAATATTCAAGCGCAACTAGCTTGGCAGCCAGGTGGTGATGTAGAGTTTGGTTTCCAATTTTCAAAAGATAACTTTTTAGGCACCGGAAAAAACTTAACAACTGATTTAAAATGGAGCAAAGGCACCAGCAGTTTATCTTTAGCGTATAAAGATCCATATTTTACAAAAACAGGTGGCAGTCGTTCACTTAATTTAGATATAAAGAAAAAAGATTACTCGAATCTAAGTGCAGGTAGATATGGGTTTGATTCCACTGATTTTGGTATGGGGTGGGGTTATCCGATCAGTGAATTTGAACGCTTAAACTTTACGGTTTCAATTACTAATACAGATTTGTATACCAATGCACCGGCTCTAGAGATTGAAGAATTTGTTAATTTATATGGCGAAAATATAAAAACATTAAATGTAAGAGCGTCATATTCGTATTCATCAATTAATGGGGCGTTGTTAGCTGATGATGGTCAATCTCATAGTTTATCTTTCTATTCGACGGTTCCAGGTAGTGATATTGAGTATTATTCTTTAAGTTATAGCGGTCAGAAATATTTTAAATTTAATGAAGACTATTCTTTAAGAATTCATACCCGTTTGGCTTATGGGCAAAATTATAATAAAGAAGACCCATATCCTTTTTATAAAACATTTAGAGCAGGGGGAATGAGTTCTGTTCGAGGTTATAACGCTAACTCGTTAGGCCCGTTAAGTACTCCATCAGTCATAATCAATGAAGATAATGTGACGGTTAATACTTCTTCGCCAAGTCCAATTGGTGGTAATATTTTAGTTAAAGGGGGCGTGGAGTTATTAATCCCGACACCTTTATTAGGTGAATCGTCTACTCGAACCTCACTATTTGTTGATTTTGGTAATGTTTTTAATCAATATTGTGTTGATGGTAATACTACTTGTACTTCTAGTGTTGATTTAAAGGAATTAAGAGGCTCATTCGGTGCGTCATTAACCTGGCAATTAGGTCCATTTCCTTTGGCGTTTATCTATGCTCGACCTCTGAATGATCAGGATAGTGATAACTTTAAACCGTTTATCTTTGCAATTGGCGCAGCATATTAATTATTAATTTATCAATAGGGGAATTTAAAATGAAACAACTTAAAATACTTATTACAATCGCTTTAATCTCAATGTTTGGCAGTGTTTATGCGGCGGATATACTCGATGCAAAACAGTCGACAGCTCTAAATCAACTTAAAATAGGCTTTATGAACCAAGATATCTTGTTTGAACAAAGTGCGATTGCAAAATTATATAAACCAAGAATGGATGCCCAAGCGCGCCAAGTTGACGCTAAAATTGCTGAATTAGTTGCTCAATTTCAAAAACTAGAACAAGACTACAAAAGTGAACAAGGTATTGCTACGGATGAAGAATTACAAACTATGCAACAAGCGATGCAGCAAAAAGAATATGAAGTGCAAAACCTACAGCAGCAATTACAACAGATGCTTGCCAATTTTGGACAAAGTTTTTCACAACAATTCGGCAGCGTATTTCGTTCTGCACTAGAATTAGTAGTACAAGATAAACAATTGGACTTAGTATTTGATGCTACTTCTTTATTGTATGTAAATAATGAGTTAAATATTTCACACGACGTACTTGCGAAGTTTGATGAATTAACAGCGACAAGTTATTTAAAAATAAAAGCTCAGTTTGAGTCTCAAACAGTCAAATAACCATTAAAAAGGTGATGCTATGAATGTTAAATTGATCAATATCTGTGAAGAATTGGATCTAGATACGAGTTTATTGGTTCTAGATGAACCTATCGATGACATAACATTTTGTGCATTAGCGCCTAGTTCTGAAGCCAATGAACATGACATTACCTTTATTAGTGATTCCAAATATCTGGCAACATTAAATAATAGTCATGCAAAAGCAGTGATTATTTCTAAGCATATTAAAGTTGAAAATTTCCAAGGTATTGTGCTAGAAGTAGATGATGCCTATTTTGCTTATGCAAAAATTTCTAAATTATTTTCAACAATACCGGCTGCTGGTTCATCGATTCAAACCAATATACATCCCACTGCTTTTGTTGCGCCAAGCTCCAAAATTGGTGAACGTGTGTATGTGGGGGCAAATGCCGTTATCGAAGCGGATGTTATATTAGACGATGATGTTCAAATTTGGCCGGGTGTTGTCATTAATGCACACAGTAAAATAGGTCAATCGAGTATTATAAAATCTAATGTCACTGTGTATCACGATTGTTTAATCGGTAAATATTGTATTATTCACTCGGGTACTGTAATTGGTAGTGATGGTTTTGGTTTTGCGCCAATGGATGAAGAAGGTTGGCAAAAGATTTATCAAAATGGTGCTGTCGAAATTGGCAATTATGTTGAAATTGGAGCTAATTGCACTATTGATCGTGGCGCAATTGGCAATACAACAATAAAAGATAGAGTAATAATCGATAACCTTGTGCATATTGCGCATAATGTTGTAATTGGTGAAAATACTGCTGTTGCAGGGCAAACAGGTATAGCAGGATCAACTCAAATTGGAAGTAATTGTACCATTGCAGGGCAATGTGGTTTTGCAGGACATTTAGAAATCACGGATAATTGTCATTTTACTGGGCAGGCAATGGTAACAAAATCAATAAAAGAACCCGGAATATATTCATCAGGATTACCTTTAAGTGATAATAAAACTTGGCGAAAAGTAGTGGCGAGAATTCGCAAAATCGACGAGCTTACTTTAAATGTAAAAAAATTATTAAAAATACAAAATAAAGAACCATAATTATGACAATTGAATTACCCCTAGATCATGAAGCAATCAAAGAATTATTACCCCATCGTTACCCTTTTTTAATGGTTGATCGTATAACTGAATTTAAAGAAGGTGAATATTTAAAAGGTTATAAAAATGTAAGTGGTAATGAAGAATTTTTTAATGGTCACTTTCCAGGGAAAGCAATTATGCCTGGTGTGATGATCACTGAAGCATTAGCGCAAATATCAGCAACATTAGGTTTTTTAACCACAGGTAATCGAGCAAAAGATGGGTATTTATATTTGTTCGCTGGCATAGATAAAGTACGTTTTAAACGCCAAGTTGTCCCAGGTGATCAATTGATTTTAGAGTCAACATTAATCACTTCGCGCCGTGGTATTTTTAAATTTGAAACCAAAGCGACAGTTGACGGGAAAATTTGTTGCAGTGCTGAAATTTTATGTGCGGAACGTAAAGCCTAATGTCATTAATTCACTCAACAGCCATAATTGATCCCAGTGCAAAAATAGGCGCCAATGTAAGTATTGGGCCATATAGTGTGATTGGTGCGAATGTAGAAATTGGCGAAGACTGCTGGATTGGTCCACATGTTGTTTTAAATGGACCTACAATATTAGGTAAACGTAATAAAATATTTCAATTTGCCAGTGTTGGTGAGGCTTGCCAAGACAAAAAATATGATAATGAACCGACCGAATTAATAGTAGGGGATGATAATGTTTTTCGTGAATTTACTACCATTCAGCGAGGCACTATTCAGGATAATGGCAAAACTATAATTGGTTCGGGTAATTTATTCATGGCTTATGTCCATGTCGCTCACGACTGTATTGTGGGTGATGATACCGTTATGGCTAATCAGTCTACGTTAGCTGGTCATGTGAAAGTAGGCGATCATACTATTCTTGGTGGAAACGTAATGATTCATCAGTTTTGTCAGATTGGTGCTAATTGTATGATTGGTATTTCATCAATTATAGTAAAAGACGTACCTGATTTTTTAACTTGTATGGGTTCACCTACAGCACCAAAAGGAATGAACTTTGAAGGGTTAAAACGACGTGGGGTTGATAAAGATGATATGCGTTTATTAAAACGTGCATATCGTATTGTATATCGAGAAGGCCATACTCTAAGCGAAGCAATTGAAGAGCTAAGTTATGATGAAAAGTCGAATCAATATGTGGATCAATTTGTAGAGTCACTTCAGCGTTCTACTCGTGGTATTATTCGATAATGAGTAAAGTATTTGCAATTGTTGCTGGTGAAGCTTCTGGTGATCAATTGGGCGCTCCTTTAATAAAAGAATTAAAAAAACGATACCCAGATGCCAAATTTATTGGCATTGGGGGCGATAAAATGATTAAACAGGGATTGGAAAGTTTATTTGAAATGGAGCGACTTTCGGTGATGGGATTGTTTGAAGTCTTATCACGATTACCTGAATTATTAAAAATCAGAAAAACATTAAAAGACTATTTTATCGCTAATCCCCCCGATGTTTTTATAGGTATCGATGCACCTGATTTTAATCTTCCTCTGGCGAAAATGCTTAAATTAGCGGGGATCAAAACAGTGCATTATGTCTGTCCTTCTGTTTGGGCATGGCGCGAAAAACGTGTTGAAAAAATAAAATTAAGTGTGGATACCATGCTATGTTTATTACCGTTTGAAGTCGATTTTTGTAATAAACATCAATTAAACGCTAAGTTTGTAGGGCACACATTAGCTGATAAAATTACAATCGAAAAACAATCTGATTATGCTCGAAAAGAATTAGCTATAGATTTAGAAAGTCATGTTTTATGTATGATGCCAGGATCAAGGCAATCAGAAATAAAACGAATGGCCCCTCTTTTTATTGAGGCGGTTAATTTAATCCATAAAGAAGTTCCGTTTTTACATGTAATTATTCCTGTAGCGAATGAAAAACGTAAATTACAGTTAAACGAATATTTAAAAAATGCTAAATTTGATTATCAAATCATTCATCAAAATAGCATACAAGCCTTAAATGCTGCAAATGTTGCTTTAATAACATCAGGGACAGCGGCTTTAGAAGCAATGTTATGTAAAACACCTATGGTGGTATCTTATAAAGCCAATTGGCTTACTTATAAAATTATTTCAAAACTATTAACAATAGATTATGTGTCCTTGCCAAATATTATTGCAAATAAGCCTATCGTAAAAGAATTGATTCAAGATGATGCAACTGTTGATAATATTAAAAATGAAATGCTGAAAATAATGGATCAACAAAATCAGCTAATACAAATTCAAGAGTTTGCTACTCTGCATAAAACCTTAATTGCTAAAGCTGATATTCAAGCTGCAAATGCAATCGATAATTTGATTAAGCCGATCTAAGCAGGTTATTCATCCTAGCTATTGTGGATGTTACTCGATAAAATACTTATATCATTGTGTTATTCGAATATAAACATGCAGTCAACCTCATTAGTCTTATCTGATTTTATAAAACATCCACAACTTATTATCGGAGTGTTTGTTGTACTTCTGGTTAATCTATTAGTTGTATTCCTCCTAGCTATCCCTTCTTTTCAAGCCTTAAAGAATCAACAAAATAGCCATCGTCAAACCGTTCTTGAATTGTTATCTGAACAAATTGCTCCGTTGTTAGTGAATCGAGATAGTGTCAGTTTATCTAATATGGCGTTAAATATTATTGAGCGACCTTTAATTAGTGAGTTACAGATATTTGATAATAAAACTCGTGTGATTGCAAAAGCCAAACAACGAAAGTTATTAACCAACACTGTACTGATAAAAAATGAAATCACATTTCTTAATCAAATAATAGGTGAAGTTAACATCACTTATGACGATCAATTAATGCCAAAATATTTAAATAAACTAATAACATTATTTCTTGTATTTAATGTATTAACATTGGGGTTTATTATTTCCTTAGTCTATAAAAATGATCTTAAAAATAGACAGAAATTACTAACAATTAATCATAAATTGGCCAGTGTATTACAAGATTGGCAACCTAAGACAGGGACACAATTGCAGCAAATCGAGCAAATTATTCATACTATTGAGACTAATAAAGTTTTAAGTGTGAGTCAGTCAATTATTGAGCAGAAACAACATCTCTCATTTTTAAAAATGATGCAGCAATGGCGTAATATTTCAGATAAAGGATTTTATACGGAATTGTGTTTATTAAATGTTAGATGTGTTAATTCAGATGCTTTATCAAGGCAGTTTGATGCTTATACACTTAATTATTTATGGGAAAGTTATGAGTTTATATTACATAGGCTCACACAACTGTATCGAGCTATACAATTGCCAGAAGGTTCAATGTTGGCTTTTGGGATGGAAGATGACTCAAATGAGCGCGATATTGAGCTAGAAACAAGTAATAGTGTGTGTGCTGCTAAAGTTTTTGAGCAAGCTTTAGAGATTTTAAAAGAAGATGAAAACCTTAATGATTTACAAAGAGAATTATTTAAACAGGCTAAGTTCGCCATAACAATTTCATTTGGAATGGCATTTGTTGCAACAACAAGCCGTTTGGGTATCAATTTACCGATGGTCGCTGGTGATGTTTATAATGATATCCAGAGTATTGCTAGTACTCATGTTGGAGGTGATATTTGGGTGAATTCTGAATTATTTGCCAATCAAAGTATCGGCGAAATTGTAGATGCCTCGGTTGTTCGAAATACAATTAGATTTGACGGCAGTGAAATTGAAATTTGGCAACTAGACGATGCTAAAAAATCCTATTTTCCAATTTTTAAAAAACAAGCTCAGACAATATTGTCAAAGTATCATGGGAAATAAAATGATCAAATTGATAGATGTACAGACATTAAAGCAATTCATCAGTAAGGGGTTTGAAATAAATAATAAGAAAATCTTTGCTATATTTAAGGAGGGTGGATATTTTGTTTATGAAAATAAATGCCCTCATTTAGGCATCGATTTAGAGTTTTTACCCGATCAATTTTTAGATTCTGATAAAGCTTTAATAATTTGCTCAACCCATGGGGCTTTATTTGAAATTCAAACAGGTCAATGTGTATCAGGCCCTTGTCTAGGTGAGCACTTAGAGCTGATTGATAGTAAAGTTGAACAAGATTATTTGTGGGTATCAATTTAAAGCTAGGAGATAAACATGTATAAACATATTTTATTAGCAGTAGATTTAACACAAGATAGTAAAAATATTGCAATTAAAGCAGTTGCTTTAGCTAAGTTGACTGGAGCCGAATTTAGTGTGATTCATGTGCAAGAGCCTATTCGATATGCTTATGCCAGTGAAGCGCCTATTGATTATTCACAAATTCAAACACAAATAGACGGTTACGCTCAAAAAAGCTTAGATGAGTTCGTTGAATCACTCGAAATTGAAGTGAAACATAGTTTGTTAGAAAGCGGAAAAACGTCAAGTACTATTAGAGCAATGGCTGATAATTACGCTTGTGACCTAATCGTGGTTGGTAGTCATGGTAGACATGGTTTTTCATTAATTTTTGGATCGCACTCAAGTGGTGTTATTCATGGGGCAACATGTGATGTTATGGCAATCAGAGTATGAGTGAGTTAGTTATTACGCCAACTAAACTTTGGTCAACACTTCTTTTTGAAGCAAATTTTCCTGATCATGAAGCGATTGCTCCAGAAATTATACAATTAATAAAGCAATTGTCTGACAATCAGCAATGTGATGTTGAGAGTTTAGTGGCGCAAAAAGCTAAAAAAAATCTAAAAGAAAGTAATTTTCATTTTCTAGAAAATGACGATCAATATATTCAATGTTTAAAATATTTCTTAACTGAATTAATTTCAACTGTGGCTTATGAAGTAAATCATCTTTATTGGCCTGAAGATGTTCAAGTGCATTGTGATATAATTGAGTCATGGTACCACTTAACCTCTAATGGAGGGTTTCATGATATTCACTCTCACCCCAATTGTTCTTGGTGTGGTATTTACTTTGTAGATGAAGGTGAGTCGAATATTGAAAATGGCCAAAACCGTTTTTATGATCCACGACACAATGCGGATCATTATCAAGATGCTGGAACGGCATATATTGGCGCAAATGGTGTTTGGGATATTGCCCCACGTGCAGGGCAAATAATTATTTTCCCGTCATACTTAAAGCATTCGGCAATGGCGTACTTTGGGCAATTAAATAGAATGGTCATCGCATTTAATGCACAAATAGACATAGAATAAATTTATTGGAGTAAATATGCATCAAGATTTTGAAGAGTTAGACAGACAACGGCGCCTTAAAAATACAAAAATAATGTTTGTATTCACTTTAATATTCACAGTGCTTAATATGGTTTTGGCATATATGGTTGTTGATAGACAGGCAGCTGATGCCAGTTTTAATTATAAATTGTTGTATATAATAGGTAATGCTTTTTTAATGCCATTTTTAATTACCAATACTACACAAATATTTAAACGTTTTCGAAATTCGGGCTCTCGAGTTAGATTGTTTTTTGCATTAACGGTGGTTATGTTTTTAATATTGTTAAGTACAGTTAGCCAATTAGGTTATAAATTCGGTAATATTTTATAAAAATATGTCATTTAATATTAACAAACAATCCTTTAAAGAAATCATACATAGACGCCATCATTTAATGTTGTTAAAAGACTTCCTTAAGTTTTCTATGCCGACAATTTCAATTAAAACTATCGAAAATTTAATTATTAATCAACAATGTACAATTGATGATGGCATTACACAAATGAGTGATGTTATCAAAGAAAATCAAACAGTCAGTTGGTCTGTGGATGATTATTTTGAAGGTTTTGTTAATACAAAATGGAAGTTGTTATGGCAAAATGATGAGATTTTAGCTGTACATAAACCTGCCAATTTACCTGTGCATAAAACCACTCGAAATGTGATTAATACTTTGGTTAAGCTGGTTCAACGAGAAAGTGAATTTAAAGATGCTCATTTATTACATCGTTTAGATTTAGACACATCAGGCATTGTCTTATTAGGTAAAACCAATGAAAACGCACAGTTCTGGCAACCTAAACTTCCAAATTTAATGCAAAAGAAAATATATCGAGCGATAGTGTATGGCAAACCTCAATGGGAGACTCTTAAGTTTGAATGTCGATTAAATACATTAAAAGAAAGTGAGATACGTTGTAAAATGCACGTACTTAAAGAAGGGAAATTAAGTGAAACGCATTTTAAAGTCATTAAATCGAATGGGTTGTTTTCGATAATTGAATGTGAATTAAAAACAGGTCGTAAACATCAGATTCGTGCTCATTTAGCGCATTTAGGCCACCCAATAGTGGGGGATAAAATTTATTCTAATGATGGTGAATACTACTTAAAACGACTTGAAGATAATACAACTGAAGCGGATGAACTTAAATTAATGACGAACCATCATTTATTAATGGCTTATCAAGTGGATGTCATGGATTCGGCTAAACAAGTTTTCAGTATTATTGATGATAACTATTCAGAGCAATGGCTGTCATTTTGTCAACAACAGAAACTCTAAGCGCTTAACCAATTATTGGGTAAATGTTTTAATAAAGAAAACTCTAAATCTAATGGTAAATAATCAAAACTAAAATCCGTGTTTTTATAGTTAAATGATAAATGAAAACAATGTAAATACATTCTTTGTGCGTCATCTTTTGAGTAACGTTTATCTCCTAAAATAGGACTTCCCAAACTTTTTAATACCACACGTAATTGATGTGTTTTACCTGTTATTGGTATTAATTTCCAAGCACGTCTTTTAGGTATTAAATTAAAAGAAGTGAATTCAGTATGACTTGGGTTTTCTTTTGTTTTAGTTAATTTATAATTGCCATTTCTGCTCACTACTAAGTCACCCACCACTTTGCCTTGTTTCTTTTTAGGGGCGTCACAACTTATTGCTACATAACGTTTTTGAATGGTTTTATCTGCGAAAAGTTGACTGATGATCCCTGTAGATTTAGAAGATTTCCCAAGCACCATCAAGCCAGATGTATCTTTATCTAAACGGTGGCAAAGAAATACTTTAATGTGGAATTGTTCAAAAATATAGTCGATTAGACCTTTTTCATCTTTTGTTTTATGAACATTAATAGTAGTGTGTTTATTGATAATTAAAAAATCAGTATGATCTTCAATGATATCAAAACCTTTATATTGATTAAGTTTGTTCATTAGGGGCAACATAATTAGGTTATATAAAATAATACTCCAATTAAAATATTAATTGGAGTATTAGCGAACGCATTTAATAATTATCAACCTAGTTTGCTTAAAATACTGCCTGAAAATAACATGGCTGTACTAACCACAGCAAAAAAATGTGGAACTTAAATGTAATATGAAACAGGTTTAGTCCCAAGCAAAATAGATATTAAAATGTACATCTAGTTGATGCACATAATACAAAGCTGAACCTATGCGTTTTTAGAAATAGTGTTAAAAAAAAGCCGAATTGATGCCATAAAGAAATATTTATGGCATGTTAATTATAATTAGTCTTCTTCAGAAAAATTATAATCCATTTGTTTCGACGGGGATTGGAAATATTGACCTTGAATATAGTGAACTCCAGCTTGCCATAATGTAGCCATTACAGTTGCGCTTTCAATATGTGTCACAATCGATCTTATTTCACGAGAATGAATGTCGCTAACCAATTCATTTAACTTAGTTTGAGATTCATCTGAAGTCGCTAAATCTTTAACAAAATTTTCATGAATTTTAATATAAGTAATATTTAGGTGTTTATAAATACTTAAGTCTGATTGAATTAAACCGTATTGACTCACTGATAACGGGGTTTTAATAACATCTAAACTTTTTGAGAATGTTTTGGCTGCTTTAAGGTAAGTATGAGCAATTTCTTCTGTAATTTGTAGAGAAATTGTATCACTTGGTAAACGTGCCTCTTTTAGTAACCCATTAAACCAAGGCATAAATCCGGCATCTTGTATTGTTTCAAAGCTTATAGGTATAAATAATCGGGTATAACCGCCTTTTTGTCTTTGTTTAGCAAGGATAATGGCGCAACTTTTGATAAACCAACGATCGATTTTTGAGCTTAAACCAGAATCAACAACAGCAGTTAAAAATTCAGAACCATTTATTTCAGTGCCATCTGGAATTTGTAAGCTCAATGTTGCTTCGTAATGCTCTTTCGAATCCCCTCTTAAGCTGACAATAGGCTGAAAATAAATATTAAAGTGATCATGTTCAATTGCGTGTTTTAATTGTGATAATAATCCATCATCCACTAAGTTGGATGCATCACTAGGGTCAAATGCGACAATTGAATTATCGAGAGTGGTTTGAATGTTAGATTGATGTGCGTGGGATAATGCTTGTGCAGCATTTTCATTTTTTTCATTTATATTTGAAATACCGATCAACGGTTTTAAGTTAAATGTTTTACCATCAACTTCGAACAGATTTTGAATAATGGCTTGTTCAATTAGTTTTGCCTGTTGTAATACGTTATCTGTACTTTGATCAGGGTAAATTATTGTAAATACATCATCACGATAACGTGCTTGTATATTCTTAGCCAACTGGTTTTGTGTAAGGATATCCGCTATGTCTTTTAATAATAAATCAGTACCAGCAATACCTACTTCATTTTTCAATTCTGAAAACTTATGAATACTTAAATAAATAACAGGTGTTTGTTGAGCGTTTTTTACAGCAAGTTCATAATAGGTATCAAGTTGATGAGTGAAATGTGTACGGTTATAAAGACCTGTTACTAAGTCTTTTTGACGCATTTCATTTAACTCTTCTTCTAATACAGTGCTGTTTTCTTCGTTTCTTCTAATTACAATCTGCAGGCAGGACTCACCATCAAAAATAGCCGGAGATAAGGTCATTTTGATCTTAAATTTACTGCCGTCTTCATGAAGGCCAACACATTCTATGTTATGTTCCCCTGTTTTTATTTTTAGTGCTTCTTTTAATTGGGTAATATTGTTTGCATCAATCATGTCCATTATTGGCATACATGATAATTCATCCATATCATCGTAACCAAACATATCCATATAGGTTTTGTTTGCAAATATATGCATACCTTCATGAACATAGGTAATAGAATCTTTGGAGCTTTCTAATAATAATTGACACCTTTTTTGAGATTCAATTAATTCAATTTGAGATTTTCTTTTTTCACGACGAATACATAATGCTTTAAATTCTCTAGCGGTCACTAAGTGAGTATGTCTTTCTTGACTTTCAACTACTACATCTTGAAGGCCAAGAGTCATTGCATTAGCTAGATCTTCCGGGTTGTATTCATCAACTACCCCAATGATAGGAATGTCTTTTTCTGTGCCTAAAATTATTTTTGCGCATTCAATTGGGTCGACAGTATCGGTATCCAATTTAATAAATGCTAAGTCCCAAGTTTGTGTTTTAAGCACTTGTTTCAGTTCTTGTTCACTGGCAATAAAATGGGATCTTGCTGAAAAACCATTATTACGAAGGTTGTTTAACAAAGGTTCTGCATCGCCTTGATTGTCATGCATTAACAATATTCGGATTGTTGCTTTGTTTGGTTTCATAAATAAATTCTATTCTTAATTAAAGTTTACGCCACAAATTATCGAAACTATCATCACTTTCTGTTACGTTTTCTTTAACAGTTGAACCGATTATTGGGCGTACTTGAAATTGGTTAACTCGGCTTGTGCTGAGTGTTTTTTTGATAAATTGATATCGAGATTCTTCACCAGCAATATTTACTCCCACTTTCTGACTCAGTTGGAAGGGCATTTTGGCTGTTATAACAGATGCTGGTTGGCCTATCGCTTGAATTTCAGGGACATACAGGGCTCTTAAATACTCACCGTGTTCGCCAGTTTTACTTAAAATTCTAGCTGCACAGGGTTGGCAGTTGGGAGAAATTAACTCGATACCCATTTGTGTATTGCCACTTTTCCCAAAACGAATCCATCTCAAAATACCAATATTCCAATGCGATAAATTATTTTCTTTGATGGCAACTATTTCACCAGTTACTAAATTATTGGCAGGTTTACCAGGCCATTGTAAACAATATCCGCGAGGACTTGTATTCACCAACATTGTTTTATATTTAGGGTATGCATCGTTTTGTTTAGGTTTTGGAGCGCTAGGAGCAGTGTCACTATTAATTGGGATCAAATTATCGCTAGCATCAAAAGAGCCTGACCATATATCTTCTGTTGGTAGAGGCTCTAAATTGTCGTCTATGAATTGATTAGTTCTAGAAACAAGTGCTATTTTTTCTTTACTAATTTGCTCGGCTAAACTTTTACCATCTGATAAGTGGTAATGAGTAGCACTTAAACCAATACATACATATGTTTCACCCGTTGCATTAAATCGTGAGAATGTGCGTTGTTTCATCCCCCCCCAAGACTGAATAAGATGTTGTAATAAATTAGTATCAATACCTTCTGGTACATTGATATCTGTTTTTTTACCGTCTTTGGTTAAAAATGCTAAGTGTTGATGTAAAGATCGTATTAAATGTAATGTATTAATACCGTTGTATTGAGCTAGATTTGAAATTTTAGCTAAATAACGATAAATCGGTGCACCATCACTATCAGGGTCAATTAAAATGACATCTTTTTCTGCGACAACAGTATTGAGTTCAACTTTGTGCACCCATAATTCAATAGATTCATAAATTAAGGACAAATCGACTTTTTGTAGTTGATTAGGTTGGGCGGTACTTAAAAGGATCCCTCTTAAATAACATTGCTCTACAGTCAACTTAGTATTGTATTTATTTAAAGGGTCCAACGTAGCAAAGTTTTCAACTTGCAGTGCTTTTGCCATAAAATATATTTGGTGAATTTCTTTCCATAAACCAGGAGGGTTAGGAAGGTATAGCTTGTAATTTCTAAGTAAACTCGGTGTTAAATCACATAAACAACGGTGCACAGCAATATTAACAAATTCTTTTGTTTTGCTCGAATTCCCATGTGCCTGAATATATTCTTTAACAACCGATTTATAACCGGTTGCTAGATGCAGCTGTAATGATTGCGATAAATTGGCCACTTTCTTTTGAGAATCATCTAATACTAAGGCGTGCTCTAGGTATTTTCTTGTTAGGGCATCACACACGTAATATAGAGGTTTACGAATTAGCTCAAGCATATCAAAGCGAGTATGCTCTGATACTTTTAATTGATTAATTTCAATAATTGCATGGTAAAGAAGTCTTGATGTCTCACCAATATTGGCGATTGGAAGATTTTTCACCCAATTATTTAACTGACGTACTGACGCTTCGCAAAACGAAAGAGAGTCTAATTTTTTTGGTGCAATTTTTAAGTATTCTAAATCTGCTTTATTAAACATAGTACTTTTATATCCTTGTTTTTGGACGAATCAATATTTATTGATTGGCCATAACATGCTAACTAGGAAGATTAAATTTTAATTGATCATCTAAGGTGCTTATTTTTTATTGGCAGTAGATAACCTTAACCTTGCCAATATACCGATAACTTTGTCAATTAGGTAGCCCGACACTTAAAAAAAATCATTTTTTTTACATTATTATTGTTTTATTAGACTCGTTTGGCTCTTCTAGTGCTAACTTGGGCACAAGATACCCCGAAAGATTTGCTTGGATCTGGGTATATATCTGCTTTGCTCGTGCAATTGTTATATCGAAATGAGCAGCGCCTTGAACTTTATCTAATAAATGCAGGTAATATGGTAGTACATTACAGTCAAAAAGGCGGTGACTTAATGCAATTAATACTCTGGAATCGTCATTTATTGTTTTAAGTAACACAGATTGGTTTAATAATGTGAAATTATGTTCATGTAAACTTAAGCAGGCTTGTTTGACGGCTGAATTTAATTCATTGGCATGGTTACTGTGAATGACCATTATCAGTTTTTTTGTGCACGATTTAAAAATATTTAAGAAATCTTGGTCCACTCTGCTAGGTAATACAACGGGAATTCTTGAATGGAATCGAATTGTTTTAATTGTGAGGATGTTTTCTAAGTCATTGATCATCAATGACAGTGTACTGTCAGCTAATGACAAAGGGTCACCTCCAGAGAAAATCAGCTCATCTACTTCTGGATGCGCTTTTAAATAATCAATTGTTTTTAACCACTGTTTTGTGGAATGTCTATTTTGCTCGTAAGGGAAATGCCTTCTAAAACAATAACGGCAGTGAATAGCACAGCTGCCAGTGGCAACAACTAATATTCGGTTATTGTATTTATGTACGATTGAGGTTTGTGGGTTCTGACTTTTTTCTTGTAACGGATCGTTACTGAAGCCTTCTATTATCTTGTTTTCTTCTATTGTAGGCAGGATTTGTAACAATAATGGGTCTTTTGGGTTACCTTTTTGAATGCAGCTTAAATAGTTTTTAGTAGCTTTAATGACAAAGTCATTATGATCAATAAATGTATTGTCCATAGGTAATTGGCAATAATCTAATAATTCTTTAAGGCTCAATTTTGCCTGAGAAAGTTCGATTTGCCATGGCTTTTTTTTACTAGCGACAGTTTGGTTTAAAACAGTTATCATATTGGCCGATTTTTATAGTATTTGGGATATTAACAATGGCGAACTATTCTACCAGTGAATTCAAATCAGGTCTTAAAGTTTTGTTAGATGGCGATCCATGTTCGATCGTCGAAAACGAATTTGTAAAACCTGGGAAAGGGCAAGCATTTAGTCGTGTAAAGCTGAAAAATTTAACAAATGGGCGTACTTGGGAAAGAACGTTTAAATCAGGTGAGTCTCTTGAAGCTGCTGACGTGATGGAATATAGCATGGAATATTCTTACACAGATGGTGAATTCTGGTATTTCATGGCAACAGACGGTACGTTTGAGCAGTACAGCGGTGACGCTAAGTCTATTTCAGATGTTAAAAATTGGTTAAAAGAACAAGTTGTCTATGACGTGACATTGTTTAATGGCGCAATATTAACCGTTTCTCCACCAAACTTTATTGAGTTAGTGATTACTGAAACGGATCCTGGTGTTAAATGTGATACCGCTAATGGTGGTTCAAAACCAGCGATAATGATAACGGGCGCGACAGTTCGTGTGCCATTGTTCATAGCTGAAGGTGAGACAATTCGTATTGATACACGTACGGGTGAATATTCAGGTCGAGCTAAATAGTTTTACAATTAGGTAATTATTATTAAAGCGATGTTACATCGCTTTTTTTATGCGTGGAAAAAACGTTATGCAAAACCAATCCCAGCTTTGGCGACCTAGTGCGTCTATCGAAAATCTTAAAAAACGCGCAAAAATCATTGGTGAAATTCGGAGTTTTTTTGATGGCAGAGATTGTTTTGAAGTCAGTACCCCGTTATTAAGTCAATTTGGAAATACAGATCCCAATTTGGATAGTTTCATAGTAGCGCAAAGTGGTTACTTAAATACGTCTCCAGAGTTTCATATGAAACGATTATTAGCTTCGGGCTCAGGTGCAATTTATCAAATCTGTTCTGCATTTCGCTGTGAAGAACAAGGTATGAAGCATAATAGCGAATTCACTTTGCTCGAATGGTATCGTCCGTTTTGGTCTATTGATGAATTAATGCTAGAGATGATTGAGTTGTTACATCGGATATTTCCTAAGCGTGAAGTGGAAACATTAACCTACGGACAAGCATTGTTTCATGCTACTGGAATTAACTGGTTGCAAGATTCAACGCAGTACATTGAACAAATAACAAAAAAGTTACTTGGCGAGATCCCAAAGGATTTGGAGCGAGATGAGTTATTAGACTTATTATTTTGTACGATCGTTGAGCCGAGTTTGCCTGCAGATAAATGGTGTTTTATTACACATTACCCCCCTTCACAAGCAGCACTGGCTAAAAAAATCTTAAATAAAAATGGGGACGAAGTGGCGATGCGTTTCGAGTTGTATTCTGGTGGGGTTGAATTGGCCAATGGTTATTGGGAGTTGACCGACTGGCAAGAACAATTAAATCGATTTGAAGACGATAATCAACAACGTAAAAAACATGATAAAGCGGAAATTAAAATCGATACATTGTTAGTAGACGCTTTAAAATACTCAATGCCTGATTGTTCTGGGGTGGCGTTAGGCCTTGATAGAGTAATGATGCTTGTATTACAGCAAGATGATATCAAACAAGTAATAAGTTTTGATTCCCAGCGAGCCTAGTTTTTCAGGTGAGATTGATGTTAAATATTGGTTTGAGAGCTTTTTAAAATAAAAATTCATGTAAATAATAATAAATCTGATTATTTTTGCTTAAATAAAGAATCAAAGCTCGGCTTGTTTGGTAATAAATAAGTAACTGCGTTAAAATAGGCGCTGTTATTTAAGAAATCCCTCCTAATGTTAGAAAATTCCATTTTATTACCCGCGCTTATTATTGGTTTAATTCATGCTTTTGAACCCGATCATGTTATGGCGGTTTCTAGTATGCACAATAAAAAAGGCTCCTTTTTAAAGTTCAGTCGGTACGCTTTAACTTGGGCATTTGGACATGGTCTAACGGTCATAATCCTTGGTATGATTGCCATGTTACTTAATTGGCGGTTGCCTGAAAACTATTCTGATATGGCTGAATGGTTTGTGGGTATTGTGTTAATAATATTAGGGGTGTGGAACCTATTTAATATTTGGCGTAAAAAGTTAACGTTAGATGCGCATAAACACGGTAATGTTAAACATGTGCATTGGGTAGTGAAAAAACAAAAGCATAGTGAGCATGTGCCCTTATTCGTGGGGGTTTTACACGGTTTTGCTGGTAGTGCCCCTGTATTAGCTTTGATGCCTACAATGAATGGCTCGGCCTTATGGCTTTCGATTATGTACTTGGGGATTTTTTCAGGAGGAGTGATTGCTTCTATGACTTTATTAGCAGCAATATTGTCAATTAGTCATAAAAAAATAGCCGATCAATCTCAAAAATTCGCTTTAGGTTTTCAGGCGTTTCTTGGTTTGATGGCTATTTCTATTGGTATTATTTGGATTAGTTAAAAAAACCGAGTGTTAATATTCGAACCCAAAGTCGTTTTTCTTCAATAAAAGGTGTTTTAAAGCTGCCAGATTGTAGTGCCAAATGCTCGGGGAAATATTTAGTCAACAAAGATAATGCTTGATCCGATTGTAATTGATTACCCAAAGCGTTATTTGCAAGAATCAATATACTTAAAGCGTCACCCTGTTGTTGTGTTTCTGGGAAATTTCCCATGACATAATTAGCGCGATTGATTGCGGCAACATAATTTTGACCATTTAAGTAAAATAAACCAATACGGTTTTCATAAGCAGCAAAGTTTTCTTTTAGAATACGCATTTTAGCCTGAGATTGGGCTCTGTATTGGGTGCTAGGGAAAACAGTTGTTAGTTGTTGGAAGCTTGTAAACGCTTCTTTACCCGATGATTGGTCGAATCCTTCTGGGCCTCGCTTTAATAAAGCAGATGCAGAGGATTGATATTCAGAATAATAAGACATAGCCTTAATAAAGTAGGCATAATCTAATTGTTCGTGATCCAAATTAAATCGAATAAAGCGTTCAGCATGTAACGCTGCAATAGAAAAAGCATTATTTTGATAATGCGCATATATAAGTTGAAGTTTAACTTCATTAGAATATAAGCCGAACGGGAATCGTGTAGCTAACGATTCAAGTTGACTAATTGCTAGGGGATAGTTTTTTTGCTCTAAATAACTTTGAGCATTTTCGAACAATTCACCTTCACTTTTAAGGTCATCAACAAGACTGCCAGAAGCACAAGCTTGTAAAAAACAAATAAAAATACAAGATAATAATAATTTTGACTGCATTACACTAACCAAATAGATAAAATAGCTGTGTATTTAACCACAGCTTTGACTTTAGCCCAACTGGAAAAACCATGTCTGAACCACTTAATTTAGAACGAACCGTTACAGCAGAATTTAGCCACCAGCGTGTAGACCACATTGCAGTGCAATTGTTCCCAGAATATTCACGATCTAAATTGCAAAATTGGATTGTATCTGGAGAATTAACCGTTGATGGTAAAATACGTAAATGTAAAGAAAAGTTACCCGGCGGTGAGGTAATTAGAATTCAAGCCACTTTAGAAGTGCTGCAAGATCATCAGCCGCAAGATATGCCAATCGATGTTATCTATAAAGATGATACGATTATCGTCATAAATAAACCGATGGGATTAGTTGTACATCCTGGCGCTGGTAAAAAAGATGGCACATTATTAAATGCGTTATTGTTTCATTTCCCTGAGTTATCTCAAGTACCACGTGCTGGTATTGTGCATCGTTTAGATAAAGACACCACCGGTTTGATGGTGGTAGCCAGAACATTAATGGCGCATGGTCATTTAATTGAGCAATTACAAACCAGAGAAATGGGTCGTGAGTATGAAGCTGTTGTAATCGGTCAGCTTACAGGTGGAGGTATGGTGAATGAACCCATTGCTCGTCACAGCACTCAAAGAATTAAAATGGCTGTACAGCCAATGGGTAAAGAGGCAATTACACATTATCGTTTACTTAAAAAGTACGATCATCATTCTCATATACGATTAAAACTTGAGACGGGACGTACCCATCAGATTCGTGTACATATGGCTTACTTACATTATCCATTAGTGGGCGATAGCACATACGCTGGGCGATTAAGATTACCTAAAGGTATTTCTGAAGAGTTGCAGTACGAGTTAAAAAACTTCCCACGCCAAGCACTTCATGCACAGCAATTAGAATTGATTCACCCTAAAACAGGTGAGCAAATGTGTTTTAATTCTGACTTACCAGAAGATTTTGTTGATTTGTTAAGTGCGTTAGAGTTTGAATTTAACTCCCATGAACGTTTCTAAATGAGTTCGCCAATTTGGCAATCATTAGATTGGAAGTGTCACCCGAACATAAAAGCGGGTTTCACTTTCAAAAACGATCAATACCCCCAATCGTTTAATTTAGCTAAATACGCTTTTGCTGACGATGAAAAAAACAGAATTCAAGAAGTACAAAACAATCGTTTGACATTAATAGATGACTTAAACTTAGTTAATCCTATTATTTGGTTAACTCAAACCCATTCTAATCGATGTGTTAAAGCATCTATTGATCAGATTGGGCAAGAAGCCGACGCATCTTATTGTAATAATAATCAACAGGTTTGTGCTGTGTTAACCGCTGATTGTTTGCCTATTTTTCTAGCCGATGTAACAGGTAATGAGATTGCAATGGTACATGGTGGTTGGCGCGGACTGTTAAATGGTGTGATTGAACATGCGTTAGAGCAATTTGACTCGCACAATATTCAAGCGTATTTAGGCCCAGCAATTGGAGTTAATGCTTTTGAAGTGGGTGTTGAAGTAAAACAACAGTTTTTAGAGCGCTCTAAAGATTTCGAAAACGCATTTGCAAAAGAGCATAAACCCGGCAAAACAATGGCTAATATCTATCAAATTGCTCGAATAATATTAGAAAAACAAGCAGTCACTGATATCCAAGGTGGGCAATATTGTACTGTGAATGACTCAATATTATTTTCATATCGCAAAGGTGATATAACAGGGCGTATGGCGCATTTAATTTGGATGGTCGATTAAATTCAGCTTAATGATCACTTAATGTTTTTGCTTTATTTTAATATTCAGGCAATATTCATCATCAAAATATAAAATACAAATTTAGAGGACTTTTCATGAAACTTATAATACCCATCGTTATGTCATTAAGTTTAGCTATTACATCGTTGTCTATGGCACAAAATCAGCCAGGACCTTATAAATTAGTTCCAAGTGAGCCTGTGGTTAATAATATGAAATTATTAACTCAAAGTTATGAACAAACGGGAACTGTAATCGCTTTTGTTGAAAATAATCTGCAATTAAGTCAATTATGTGATGAACGTTTAGGGTCAGAAAAATACACTAAAGCGTTTGTGAATTGGTTTAAAACACAAAAACCTAACTTTAATGCAACGTTAGATTTTAAATTTACCTATGAAAAAATATTAGCGTCCCTTTATGGTGATTCGATTATTGAAACGTTTAAAAAACGTGATAGATTAACCTTAAAACAAGTATCCAATGATATCGAGTTGATAGCGGCCCGTGACGATCAAAGTTTCACTAATTCTTGTAGTAATTGGTATGTCAGCATTGAAGATAAAACATCGTTTTTTCACAGTAAATTAAGTGTGGGGCTAACTTACTTCGGCTTAAATAAAGAAAAACTAGCAATTATGGTGGTGGACCCAGCTAATTGGTAATGTTTTGTAAAAGCAGTTTCTAAAATCAATCACTCAACTAGTCTATATATTAAGCCCAAATAAAAGCGTTTTACGTTTTTATTTGGGGGTTTTATTGGTTTTTTATAGGTTAATTGAGTGAAGATTACTAAGTCTTTGTGGTTTGCAACAGTGTTCGTATTTTTGGTTGGGGTAGCGGTCTCGGTCTTTTCTATGTTTGCTGGGCGCGATTTAATTCATAAAGTTGATGATATTGTTAGTAATCAAATTCCTCAAACCGAGGCTGTTATTAGCCTTAGTGCTTTAATCATCAAACACGAACGTGTGCTTTATGCGTGTTTTGTTAATCAAGACGATTCGTCTGAATTAGCCGTTCAAATGACTAAACTTCAAGTTGAAATTCAAAATAAAATTCAATCTATTTCGCATAGTAATTATTATTATAAAAATTCATTTTTATTAAAAGAATTATTTACTGAAATAGAAATGACCTCAGCGCAATTGGAGCAAAATCTTAATATAGCTTCGCAGCAGGCTGCAAATGTAAATTTATTAAACAGGATTACAAAAATAGGTAAAGAAATTGACATAATTCTGCTACAAATGCGTAATGAAATAAGCTCATTTACCAATATTAAAAATATAAACAACCAATCATTAATTGAACAAGTGATTAATATTATTGTTGGTTTTTCTGTAGTTGTCTTGGTATTTGTAATGTTGTTTGTAATGTTAATTCGTAAGCAGCGTGAACATAATCGAAGTCATGAACTATTAAGAACATTCCCCGAATTAAATCCATCTCCTGTCTTAAGTATTAATAAACGCATGAGTGTTGAATATCTCAACCCTGCTGGTAAACAAACATTAAATACAATATTTGGTCAATCAGATACTCCTGCAATTTTTATTCTCCCAAAAGATTACACGACACGCTTAAACTATATGAAGGACAATGAAATTGAGTTTGATCGATGGATAGAAGATATAAATGGTATTGCACACCAATACAAAGTGCATAATGTGAAACAGCATGAAGAATTTCATATTTATATTGAAAATATACAAATAGAAAATGATAGAAAAGAACGATTACAGTATTTTGCATTTCATGACCCTAATACAGGTTTGCCCAATAGGCGTAAGCTTGAAGAAAATATTGAAAGTTTCCAAAATATTCAAAATACATTACATACCGATATTTATTTAGGTATGTTGCAGTTTGTCGGTGTCTCACATGTATTATCTGCATTAGGTAAAAAAGGGGTCGAATTATTTTATGAACAAGTGATTGAGCGAATTAATCATGGTGTGCGTGAAGTCTTAATTGAACATGACCAAGAAGAAAGTTATCTATATCAATATGAAGGGTCGATTTTAAGTATATTGATTGTAGATCATGGTCAAAGTGTGTCCATTTCTAATATTAGTCACAAATTAGAAAACGTGTTTAAACAGGCATTTTATATTCAAAACCAACAATTTAATTTACAAATACAACAGGGTTTTGCTAAAGCCCAGATGCATGATCGTTATGAGGAAATATTACGACATGCATTTACCGCGTTACATAGTTTGTATTTTCAAAAATCGCAAAATATTGCCATATATAATGTAAAAATTGGACAAAAAATTAAGGAACGTTATGAAATTGAACAAAATTTACGAAAAGCGATTGAGGCGGATCAATTGTTCTTAGTTTTTCAACCACAAATTTCACTAGTGGATAATCAAATTACAGGATTTGAAGCTCTATTACGCTGGAAATTTGAAAATAAATATATATCCCCAGCTACATTTATTCCAATAGCAGAAGAAAGTAACTTAATTTTTTCTATTGGAGACTGGGTGTTAGAGCATTCAATCATGCAGGCTAAAAAATGGTTGGATCAACGTTTATTGGTTAAAGGGCAAAAAGTTGCAATTAATGTATCAGTTAAGCAATTTATGAGAAATGATTTTGTTGATGCTGTTACTGTTTTATTAAAGAAATACAATGTACCGGGCCATTTTATTGAATTAGAGCTAACTGAAAGTTTGTATGTGGATGATATTGAAGTTGCAATTAATCGCATGAAAAGTATAAGAGAATTAAATATATCATTAGCGTTAGATGATTTCGGTACAGGTTATTGTTCTTTTAGTTATTTAGGTCGTTACCCCGTAGATAAAATGAAAATTGATAAAGCCTTTGTTGATGGTATTGGACAAAGTGAAGACGATGCCGTGTTATATGCAATGATTGAAATGGGGCATGTATTAAATATGCAGGTATTAACCGAAGGCGTAGAAAGTGAAGAGCAGGCAAAAATCTTAAAGAATTTTGGTTGCGATAGTATTCAAGGTTATTTATTTTCAAAACCGATTCGCGAAAATGAAGCAACGTTATTGTTAATGTATTTTCAATTATTTACACATAAAGTAGACGATTCGTTTAATGTTGATTTTGATATTGAGCAAGTTCAACAAGCAGAAAAAATGTGGGCGAATATGCATGTTCCAAAATTATTAGCACCAATTGGAATAGCGAAACATTAAAGAGATTTATATTGTGAATACACAGTATTAACAATATCACCAACAACAAGAGCAACTAAATTATTAAGTGCAACTAAATTATCAAGTGCAACTATCAATACAAGTGCAGCAATAAAATCAAAGTATAAATATAATGTAGTAACTACAGCTATTACAGAAAAAATAATTAAAACTATAAATACAGCGATAAATACAATTTAATATGTTCTGACTATTTAACATGGAGCTGGGTATGGTAGGTGAAACAAAAGGGTTAACTCAATGGGTTAGGCGTATCAATCAAATGGAAATGCCAGCTCTTGCAAGTGTTATTCGAGAGTTAAATGATTTAACTGAAGATGAAATTACCAATGCGGATCATTTGGCTAAAGCCATATTAAAAGATGCTAGTATCACTTCACAAGTATTACGAGTTGCCAATTCAGTACAATATAACCCTACTGCTGTACCAGTTAAAACCATCTCAAAAGCTGCCGTGTATATAGGTTTTCAAGAAGTAAAAACAATCTGTTTATCTGTTTCTGTGATTGATACCTTGTTGAAAAAAAATAAAAATCAGATGTTATTAGAATCAATAGCACGTTCCTTTCATGCCGCTGTTCAAGCAAAAAATATTGCCCGGAATTTATCTTCTGAGAAAAGAGAAGAAGTATTTATTGCTGCTTTATTATTACATCTAGGTGAAATGGCATTTTATGGTGTAGGGGGATCTCAAGTTGCGCAGTTTGAAGAAAAAAGTAAAGATCCAGAAGAGTCGATACATCAAGTGTGTTTAGAAGTGTTAGGGGTTGGTTTTAAGACAATCACAAAAGAGTTGGTAAAAGAATGGTCCATAGGTGATTTAATTACCCAATGTTTAAATACTACTAAACTAAGTAGCGCAGAAATAAGTGCTGTTCTATTGGCTGATGCAATATCTAGAAATGTGCATTCGGGTATTAAGTCTAAATCAATGCAAAAGTTGATTCTTTCAGTAGCAAAATTAAATGGCAGCACTGAAAAAGAAGCCTACGATATGGTTATAGCCAGTGCTGACGAAGCATCATTAATGGCTCAGACTTATGGTGCAAGTTCAGTGTGTCATTTGATTCCTAGTTCTGAATCAATGGAAATACCAGTTCCTGATCGTACTCCTGCAGAGTACCAGTTGGATTGTATGCAAATATTTATTTCGATGATGGGCAAAAAACCAGATGTTAATAGAGTGTTTCAAACACTCATTAAAGCGATGTTTAAAGGCGTGGAATTTAATCGTTGTGTGATTGCAATGCAAGACGCAAATCATCAGCAGTTAGAGGCGCGATATGCGATGGGTCAAAAAAACTTATTACAAAGCTTCGAAATGCCAGTGTATAAACAAGGTGATCCAAAAGATATTTTTTCGTGGGTATATAAATATAGAAAAAATAAATTGATGACATCTGAAGATAACGATTTACGTTATATGCCATTAAAACGATTATTAAAAGTAGGAGAATGTTGGGTTTGTCCTATTTTATATTCGGGTAAAATCATAGCAGTATTTTACGCCGATATGGAAGGGGCTGGAATATCAGAAAAACAATGTGTTGATGCTAAAATGCTCATAACACAAGCACAACAAATTATAAGTTTTTTATAAAGTATTTACATGGTTGGTACATTACCAAGTTATTAATGTGAACCTTCTATCAACTTAACCTCTAATGGCTTATTAATAATTTTAAACCCTTTAAACTTTGATTAATTATTTATTAAAAGTGAAGTGGGTTTATGCAATTCAATAAAGTATTTGTTGTTACATCAAGTCTATTAATGCTTAATTTAGCATTGGCAAAAGAAATTGAAGTGATTAATGCTGAACAAGAAATAGGAGGAAGTATTCAACAAACTAGCCTTAATAAGAGTAGTAACACTCAACTTGAGGTAGAAACTGACGTTAAGGATAAAGTAAAGGTAAAAACTGAAACTGATTTAGCAACAACACAAATTAAGCGTGATCAGTTGCAATCTCAAATTGTTGATACTGTAAGTGTTATTAAACAACCTGAAGACGACTGGTCGTTAATGACACAATTGATAGCAAACAAAAAACAACAAGAAGCACAAGCTAAGGCTAAAATCGAACAGTTATCAGAAGTGAACTCAGATCTAAATGAAAAGGTAGTTGCAAACAAACAAACCCTATCGACTCAAGAAAAAACAATAAGTAGTCTAGAATTGCAATTAAATGAACTACAAACAAGTGCTCTTAGAATCGAAACACAATTAGCTAGTTTACAAGAAAATACAGATACTGTTTCTTATGAATTTAAAAAGTTACAGTTTAAAACTGCGACCAGTAAGCTCACCCCATTTTTGTATGGTGCGACTGCGATATTAATTTCAAACCAATTAGAAACCAGTCAAGATACAAAACTTATTTTGGGTTTGGCTGCTTTGAGTGTAGGAACTTTAATTGAATCAACTGATTATGGGTTGTCGTTTCAATTAACTAAAATAGTATTTAGAAAATAAATAGTCTACAGAAAATAATACTAACTAATGATCATAAAGAACGACTTCGGTCGTTTTTTTGCTCGTTTGAATGTGATAAGGATGGATTAATAAAGGGGCTATTTATGAAAACTATGTTGTTAACTTGAAAGCAGCTTTTCTTAATCTATTCTAATTAAGAGCCCGCAGTAAATGGTTTTAAAAATGAAGTCTCATCAATTTATAAATTTCTTAAATAGCTTACATAAGCTCACAAAATATCAATTCGAAATCCTTCAAACTCAATTAAAAGATACGTTTGTCCAGCCAAATATAATTTTTGCAAATTTACAAAAAGAATTGAACGACCATCCGCAATGCCCTCATTGCCAATCTGATAAAATCATCCATTTTGGATCGGCTAATAACCGTCCAAGATATCGCTGTAAAAGCTG
>JALJPK010000140.1 GCA_022968985.1 Pseudomonadales bacterium
TAAATAAGTTTTTATTTGTTTATTTCTTTTTCGACTAAAACGGATAGTTCGTTGGGGGATAAAGCTTTCTCTGCATCTAAAAGAATGATGAATGTACCATCTTCTTTTCGGGCAATACCCTGAATGAAATCGGATCGTATTTTTGCTCCAAATGCAGGCGCTTTATCTATTTTAGACGAGTCAATATCCACTACTTCATTAACTTGATCGGCCAATAAACCAAGCACATATTGTTGTTTAAAAGTATGTAATTCAATGACCACAATACAAGTGCGTTTATTGATTTTGATAGGTTCTCGTTCTAAACGAATGGAGAGATCAATAACAGGTACAACATCCCCCCTTAAGTTTATAACTCCACATATAAAGTCAGGCATTAAAGGCACATGGGTAATTTCGCTGTACTCTAAAATCTCTCTTGTTTGACGTAATGCCATACCAAAACTTTCATCACCAATATCGAATGTTAGATATTGATTGTCGCTTGTGAGTTCAGGATTTGTTTTCGATTGTGTTATTGTCATTTGCAAATACTCTAAATTATTTAAACGTTTCCATTGGTCTATTCTCGGTACTTATTGATTTTTCAATCAACTGCGGTATATCCAAAATAAAAGCGATTTCGCCATTACCCAATAAACTTGATCCGCTAATACCTGGTAAACATTTGAAAATTGAACTTAATGGTTTAACTACCGTTTGAATTTCACCTTGTAAATCATCTACTACTAATCCCGCGCGCTCTTCACCAAATTGAACAATAACTACTTCTTTGCGTGTTTTTTTGTGGTGGACTACTTGCTCAGGTTCAGTTGTTTTTAATTTAAAAAATTCTTTTAGATCGATATAAGGAATCATTTCTCCTCTTAAATTCACACAACGTCTTTGATCGACAGTTGAAAAAATCGCTAAGTCCATACATTCCACTACGGTTGCCTGTGGAATAATAAAGTCTGACGAACCTGATCTAACATGGAATCCGTCAATAATGGCTAGGGTTAGAGGCAATCGAATAGAGAATTTACTGCCAACACCTTCTTCGCTTTCTATTTCAATAGAACCTTGTAGTGCTTGTACGTTTTTATTTACCACGTCCATGCCTACACCACGGCCAGATAAATTGGTGACTTCTTCTTTTGTAGAGAAACCAGGATGAAAGAGTAATGCGTAAAGTTCTTGATCAGATAGAGTGGAAGACTCATCAATAATATTAAGGCTGATCGCTTTTTCAGTAATTCGTTTTTTGTTGATTCCACCGCCGTCGTCACTCACTTCAATAACAACATGACCTGCATCGTGAAAAGCAGACAGTAGAATTTTGCCTTGAGGTTCTTTACCTGCCTCAATTCGAGTTTCGGTGGATTCAACACCATGATCCATTGCGTTTCTGACAATATGTATCAACGGGTCGGTTAGTTTTTCAACCATTAATCGGTCAAGTTCGGTTTCACCACCTGTAATGGTCAACTCAATGTCTTTGCCTAATTCTTGTGCGGTATCACGTACAATTCGACGAAAACGTTGGAACGTTTCTCCGATAGGCACCATTCTTAAATCTAGAGCGGCGTCTCTTAGCGATTCAGTATGGTTGCCCAAAGATTCTATGGCTTCTAGTAATACGTCATCTTTTGTTTTTTCGCAGATGCTATCGACTCGTTGTTTGCTAATGACCAATTCGCCAATAAGATTAATTAATATGTCTAGTCGTTCGGAATTAACTCGTACAAATTTTGTTCTAGAATTACTGTCTGTTGTTGTGCTATTTCCATTATCATTATTCGATACGGTAACTTTCTCAGAAAATTCTTCTGTTTGTTTTATGTTAGCAGTGTCTATTTGTGTAACAGTTGGGTTATCGGTAATCAGCACGTCAATGAATTGTTTAATGGGGGAATTTGTTTCAATAATATCTATGGTTGAATTTTCGATGACAAACATAAATGTATCTTCGATCGCGCTTTTTGGCTCACTTGATTCAAATTCAATATCAAAAATAAAATAGAGTAGTTCAGGGTCCATGTCTTGAATATTGGGTAATTCAGACATACCAGTTATTATTTTATGAATGGTACCAATGGACATTAAATAATTAATAAATGAAATTGGGTCCATACCATTTTGTAAACAATCGCTTGACAGCTTTAAATGGATATTCCAGTTAGTAGATTTAGAATCTGAATTTATTTCTGAGTCGACTTCATTTAGTTGTATTTCAGAGGTTTTAATGTCTGCATATTTATTTAAAGCGCTGTGTAGAGTGCTACTTATTTCTTTTAATTCTTCAGATTCTTCGTAAACTTGTATATCTGTATTAATTAAAGTACCCATATGATCTTTTGCTTTAAATAAAACATTAAGCAGGTCTTTGTCTATGGTGATGACTTTGTCTCTTACATTATCTAATACGTTTTCAATGATATGTGTGAAATTAACAATATGAAATAATCCAAATATTCCAGCGGAACCTTTAATAGTATGAGCAGATCTAAATAAATCGTTTAATACTTCATCATTGTTATCACCACCTTCAACTAACAATAAGGCACTGTCCATTTTCTCTAGTAATTCTTCAGACTCGGCGTAAAATGTTTGTAATGCGTCATTCATATCCATCATCAATTTACTCTGTAATAAATAATTCAGATTTAAGATTTAACAAATTTATTTTGCTTAACACCTCACTTTCAATATTCTTTAATTCAAAAAGTGCTTGGTTGCTAATGACTTTATTCTTAAATGCGACTAATAATTGTAATCCCGATGTGTCAATGTTGTTTATGTCTTCACAGTTTAATGTGTATTTTTTATTCTGCTGACATTCTAATTCCGAAAAATAAGTGTGTGTTTCAATCGCATTATAAATGGTTAAATCACCGTTTATTTTTATTTCAAAATCATCATCATTTTCAACTAAATTAAACATACTCACCCTTATGCGCTTGCTAGCATTTTTACTGCTTGTAATAATTGTTCAGGCTTAAAAGGTTTTACAATCCACGCCTTTGCGCCTGCTGCTTTACCCTGTTGTTTTTTACTATCAGAACCTTCTGTTGTTAGCATGATAATGGGCGTAAATTTATAGTTAGGTAACATTTTTACTTCTTTGAGTAAGGTTATTCCATCCATGTTCGGCATATTGACATCCGATATAATTAAGTGGATTTTACGGCCATCCAATTTGGTCAAAGCATCTTTACCATCGCAGGCTTCAATTACTTCATAATTTGCCGATTTCAAAGCTATGGATACAACTTGACGAATACTTGCTGAATCATCTACCACTAGAATAGTTTTACTCACGTTAACTCCTAAAAGAATGTCATGTTATTTTGATCATTCTGACTGTTATCAACATTTACACCGTCATGTACATCAACTTGCTCTAATGTAGTGTATGTTTTTTTATATTCTTCCATCCAAAACTCAACATCAAATAAAGTATTTTTTTCACTTAAATCATTTTCAGAACGTTGATCAGAAATTGTATTAATCGCAAGATCGATATTACTTGAAACATGCCCTAATATTTGGCAAACACGATCTTGAAATTGTAAATTAACTAAAATATTTTGAATATTACCTTTAACTACTTCATTACTTTTAACTAAAAGTTCAGACGAATTTAATAATGTTTGACTGGAGCCTTTAAAGCTATTGATGACAAGATCAATATTTTCGGAAACACTTTCCATGCACTTTTTATCTTCAATAACAAATAATTCAGTTTGTGCCATGGTTGATTTTAAAGTTTCATTGGCTTTAGATATTGTTTCAGATATTCGAACCCCCGCTTCGCCAGATCGAGTTGATAAATTTCTTACTTCATCAGCTACAACAGCAAACCCTCTACCTTGTTCGCCTGCGCGTGCAGCTTCAATAGCCGCATTTAACGCCAGTAAATTAGTTTGAGAAGCAATACTGGTTACTTCCTTTCCCATTTCTTGTAAATCATCTGCAATGTTAACTAATGTAGAAATCTCATTAATTAGTATGTCTCTGTTTTTCATGGAAACTTTTAATACTTCGGTGACTTCGCCTAACTTTACTTCAGCTATTTCAATTTGATAATTAATTCCTGTATTACTAGTCATGTCATCTGAAGTTTTTTTAGATGTTTCTAAAGTTGATTGTAATTCTTGAAATATTTCATTAAATTTTTCAGTTAAATCGGTCACTGCAATTTCGACTTGATTATTAACAACTAATTGTTGTTCTTTCCATATAGGTAATATTTTTAATAAAAATTCCTGGTAATTAGTTGTTATTTTTTTAAATTTTGACTCTGTATCCGATGAAGGCTTGGGTTTGTTTTTTATATTTATTTCTTTAAATTTTTGTGAAAGAGCATAGAGAAGGACGAGATTTAACAACAGAAGTAAAATCGATAAAATATAGACAAAAGTATCCATACTAATAAAAACAACAACGTTTAATAGTGAAGTTATATATACTATTGCTAATAATGTATTTACAGGTATTTGTTTAAACATTTTTAGATTACCAAGCAGTATAAATAGTGCATAATTTAATACAATACAATCAGCTTAAGTCAAAATATTTAAATTGCGAATAATTTGATAGATAAAAGCTAAAAAACATGTTTTTTAGCTTTTACATACTATTTAACGGGTTTTTAGACAATTAACGCAATGTTAGGAGGTGGTTTTTTATGTTTTACTTACAGTTAAAAAGGCTGAAGTAATAAATTGATAATATTGATAATATTGATAAATAGATTGATAATTTATATTTCTGAATGTTTTATTATTAATTTTATGCATTATAAATCAGTCGAATATAGAATTTAAATATGAAAAAATTACTGAATTGTATTATTTCCTCTCATACTGTTATCTAAAATTAATTGTTTGTAAGTTTAAATAGACAGTATGTAATAGTCTGTAAATGTTTTAGTATTGCTGCTAAATTACATCATTATTGATTTGATAATATAATTTATACTACATCAATCACCTAAATGTCAGCATGTTTGAAAAATTAAATTTTGAAGAATCGATATCAAATAACGCTATTTAAGTGTTATGCATAAATTAAGTCACTCATCCATTTAACAAAATATTAATGAATTGATTAATGCAAAAAATAGATGAATATACATACTCAAAAAAAATCGATTGAGTAACACCTATAAAATTATAAAGGTACAACTATAAAACCTTCACTTTCAATTGAGGTCGCATCGTTGGGGAAATATTTTGACGAATAAGATATATTTGATGTTATTTTGATGGGAATAAAAATATAAAACATAGATGGATTAAAAATCCATTCAAATAATAAAACGATTCGTAATAGAACCCTATTAAATAGTTTTTATTTGTATTGTTTAAGCTTAAATTCTAAATTTTGTTTAATGCCACTCCATTCATTTTTAATAATACTAAACATAACTGAATCGCGAATACGTCCATTAGACATCACTCGATCGTTACGTAAAATGCCCTCTTGTTTTGCACCTAATCTTAATATGGCATTACGCGAGGTATTATTTAAAAAGTCGGTTAAAAACTCCACACGATTAAGCTCTAAAATTTCAAAAACATGAGTTAACATTAATAACTTTGCTTGAGTATTGATTGCACTTTTCTGGAACGATTTGGCTATAAATGTATAACCAATTTCTGTTTTATTATGCACTGTACTTGCGCACATAAACCGCGTCGAACCAACCACCTTATTACTCGATTGATCAATAGTGGCAAAAGCTAAACCTTCCCCTTTATCAAACATATCTAATGCATTTTGAATAAACGAGTCTATGTTTTCTGGATTGGGCACAGTTGTAACAAATAAGTCATTTAAATCCCCATCTTTGATTGCCGCACAAATACCTACTTTATGTTCAAAACTTAATGGCTCCAAACGTACGTGTTTGGCTTGTAAAGTGACGTTATCAAACATGGGATTCCTCGTTATTCCAATTAATGATAATTATAAAACCGCTTCTAAGATTCTTATCGCCACTTGTAACCAAGCAAAAGCAAAAATTCCCGCTAATACATCGTCAATCATAATACCAAAACCACCGTGTACTTTTTGATCCAGCCATTTGATAGGCCAAGGTTTTAAAATATCAAAAAATCTGAAAAATACAAAACCTAAAAAGATATACAAAGCAGAATGTGCCATTGAAATATCCGCACTGATTGCTAAAAATGGATAAGGCAACATAGTAATCCAGAATCCAACAAACTCATCCCAAACAATGCCTCCATGGTCATGTACACCCATGTCTTTACTAGCACGATCACATAAGTAGACACCCAATATAAAACTAAGCACTACAACCCCTATATAAACATTTAAGGGTAAAAAACTCATAATAATAAAAAATGGAATGGCAGCAAGTGTGCCACAAGTACCCGGTGCTTTTTTAGCAGCGCCGCTGCCTAGTCCAAATGCTAAAAAGTGAACCCAATGGTTTTTCCAATTACGATGTGCATTTTCTGCGATCATGATGAAGCCTTAAATGTGAGTATTTGTTTAATAAAGGGTGAGTATATCGAAATTAACAAAGGAGCTCCAATATTGCTTTGTTTGAATATAGGTATTACTTAAAAATCCATTTTTTGATAATCATTAGATAAACGAGTTGTTGTAAGTGATTTTGTTTGATGCTTAATTTTATAGATAGACATGCATAAAAAATCCAGCTTATTACGCTGGATTTTAAGTTGACAAACCTTCGTTAGATTTATGTTCAGTCAAGATATTCAAACCAGATATTAATAGTCGTTTAGACTCTGCCATACATATCTTTAACCCTAAAAGTATCGTCCTCAACTAAATTCATGTTCAAACCAGATATTAATAGTCGATTAGACTCTGCCATACACATCTTTAACCCTAAAAGTATCGTCCTCAACTAAATTCATGTTCAAACCAGACATTAAAGTCGATTAGACTCTGCCATACACATCTTTAATTCTTACAATATCGTCCTCACCTAAATATGAACCCGATTGCACTTCAATTAATTCCAATGGAATCACACCTGGATTACGTAACATATGTATTTCACCAGCGGGTATATAAGTGGATTCATTTTCACTTAACATAAACTCTCGATTGCCATTTGTAACCATTGCGGTTCCTGATACTACTACCCAATGCTCGGCACGATGATGATGTTTTTGTAAAGACAGTTGCTCACCTGGATTAACCACTATTTTTTTAACTTGATAACGCTCGCCTCGATCAATGCCATCAAAATGCCCCCATGGACGATGAACTTCACGATGCACTTGTGTTTCTACTCGATGATCAAGATCTAATTTACCCACTAACTGTTTAACATCCTGGCAATGATCTTTGTGTACTACTAACAAGGTGTCTTTTGTATTAATAATTACTAAATTTTCTAAACCAACGGTTGCTACTAATTTGTCTTCCGATATTACTAAACAATTATTGGTTTCAAACGCTTTCACATCACCCGAAAACACATTCTTGTTCTTATCTTTATGTTTAACATCCCAAATAGACTCAAAACCACCTACATCACTCCAACCTATATTGTCTAATGGTATTACTACCGCGCTAGATGTTTTTTCCATTACGGCATAATCAATTGAATCACTTGGGCATTCAGCAAAGATTTGTGGATTAAGTTTGATCATACCCTCTTCAACTGTTGACACTTCCATTACTTTTTTACATATTTTATATATTTTATTACTGTGTATTTTAAGTTCGTTTAAATAACTGGATGCTTTGAATAAAAACATACCACTGTTCCATAAATAATTATCTTCTTCTAAATATTTTTGGGCTGTTATTTTATTTGGTTTTTCAACGAATGCTTCACATAGATATGAGCCATCTAATTGACTGCCACCTTTTTTGATATAACCATAACCTGTTTCTGCTTTTTTAGGTTTAATACCAAATGTTACTAACTTGCCTTTTTCTGCCACATTTTGTGCATGCAGAATAACTTGCTGAAAATTCTCAGTATTTTCAATTTCGTGATCCGCTGGCATAACTAACATAAGTGGATCGTCATAATCGACCATTGCCTTAAAAGCGGCCAATGCAACAGCCGGTGCGGTATCTCTACCAAAAGGTTCTAATATCATTTGGCAATTTTTTTGATCTATTTGTTTTAATTGTTCATTGGCTACAAATTGATGAGACTCATTACAAATAAGTGTGACAGCTAACGTATTTATATCGTTTAAGCGGCTTAATGTTTCTTGTAACATGGTTTTTTCATGGGTGATTGGTAAGAATTGTTTTGGGATATCTTTACGTGATAAAGGCCAAAGTCTTGTTCCATTACCACCGGCTAAAATTACGGGAACTATCATGATGTTTTCCTCTCAAATAAATTCGTTTAGATTAAAATAATAAAAAACTAAGACCTAACTTCAAACTTCAAACTTCAAACTTCAAATTTCAAAACTTAATGCACAACTGCTAATGGTCAACATTGATCGTCCTCTTTGCAATCTAACTCAATGACAAAATGTTCATCCGACAACAATGTAAGAGCGTGTTTTGCAGTATCGTCGTTGTGCGATAAAACAATCACTTTATTTTTAGCTACAAATTTTCCTAAATCTGTGTACTGTGTTTTTTGAATTAATTCTCTTAATGATTCTTCTGTCCCTAGATGACTAGTAGCATGCACTAGTGGGTCATAAAAACTAACATCAACCCCTGCTTTTATTAATCTTTGCATTAATACTAAATTTGGACTTTCACGCATGTCGTCAGTTAACGCTTTAAATGTTAACCCCACAAGACCTACCTCTTTAAGCCCTACTTTTAAAATTCGCTCGACTACAAAATCAATATGATCACTATTTGAATTATTTAATTCAGCAATCATTGGAATCGACACACCCATTTTTTGCGCTAAGTGTTTAATTCCTCTTGTATCTTTGGGTAAACAAGAGCCACCAAAAGCAAAACCAGGTTTCATATAATAAGCCGATGTATTTAACTTATGATCTGCTGTTAAAATTTTCATAACACTGCAAGCGTCCACTTCCATAGCGCCACATAAACGGCTAATTTCATTGGTGAAGGTTACTTTGGTTGCGTGCCAACAGTTGTTCACATATTTAACAAATTCAGCTACTTCAATTGAAGTGACTTCAATTTTTGTTTCAAAGTTATTGAATATGTCACTCATTATTGATTCTGTTAATTTGTCGCTTACACCTAAAACGGTCACTGCAGGATTATTAAAATCTTCAATCGCGGTGCTTTCTCTTAAAAACTCAGGATTAAAACACACCCCAAATCCTTCGCCGGCTTTTTTATTTGAATATTTTTCAAGCACAGGAATTAATTCATTTTGAGTAGTTAAAGGCGGAACAGTACTTTTAATGACAACTGTATGATGAGAATTTTTATATTTAAGGGCTTTACCCACACTTTCACATACATTAATAAGATGTGATAAATCACATTCACCATGCTCACCACTGGGTGTACAAATACATAAGAAAGTAATATCACTGTGTAATACAGCGTGATCAATATCGTCTACAGCATATAAATTATTATGTTCAACAGATTCTCTAATTAACGAAGGTAAACCCATTTCAAAAATAGGTGAAATACCTTTATTAATTGAGTCCACTTTTACTTTATCTTTGTCCATACCAATCACACTGTAACCAATGTTTGATAAACAAGCAGAGGTCACTGCGCCTACATAACCTAAACCAAGCACTGATATAACAGGTGAATCTAAATTTAAAGCAAGTGAACTGTAATTTTGTAAATCGATAATATTATGTAATTGTAATGTCATGGTACACCTCGATATTCATTAATATTGTTATAGCTATATCACGATTGAGGCCAACTTTTTTTTGAGGTGTAAATCGATATTTTTCTTATATTTTTCAGACAGTTAGCGCTTTATAATAAATTTAATAAAACCATTAATTTACTTACATTAATTTACAATTTGCATTGTGCAATCCATATTTGCAAAAAATTGCAAATTGCGAATTGCAAAATACAATTAATCCCCAAATATTGACTAAGCTTAATGTTAAGAGAGTTAATAGTTGGTTATACAATGCAGGCTACAATTTATTTAGTTGACGATGAATTACCTATTTTAAAAAGCGTAAGGCGTGTATTACAAGGTTTGGATGCTCAGATCGTGATATTCGAATCACCTATTGCTGCGCTTGAAGCCTGCAAGAACGATAAGTGCCCCGACTTATTAATATCCGATCAACGTATGCCTTTATTATTAGGCACCGAATTAATCGCTCAGGTAAAAACGCTTAATAAAAATACACAATGCTTTTTAATGTCGGCGTATCACGACTTTGATGATGTGGCTAAAGCCTTTAATTTATCTAATATTGACCGATACATATCAAAACCCTGGGACAACAAAGAACTTTTATTACATGTAAAAGAAGCGATTATTGTTCAAAATAACGATACCAATACAACCATTTCTAACGATCAATTATCTTCGTTAAATATCATTGCACAATCAGAAGTAATGTTAAAAGTATTCTCTCAAGCTCAAAAAGCCGCCACCTCAAATGTACCTATTTTTATTCACGGAGAAACAGGCACAGGCAAAGAATTAATAGCCAAAAGTTGCCATCATTTTAGTCTTAGAAGCACACATGATTTTGTTGCATTTAATTGCGCAAACTTTAGTGATACCTTAATGGAGTCGCAATTATTTGGGCATAAAAAAGGCGCATTTACTGGGGCAGTATCCGACCAACAGGGTATATTCTCAACAGCCGAAAAAGGCACGGTGTTTTTAGATGAAGTCACCTGTATCCCATTACCCTTACAAGCCAAGTTATTAAGAGTAATTCAAGAGCGTGAATACTCCCCAGTTGGCTCACATCACACCCATAAATTTGATGTTCAAATATTAAGCGCTAGCTCAACTTCCTTGTCTCAAGCGGTAATGGACGGCACTTTTAGGGAAGATCTATATTACCGCCTTAATGTTATCCACATTAGTATTCCGCCGCTTCGAGACCGAGAATTGGATATTATTTTAATCGCTGAATATTATTTAAAACGTTTTAGCGATCAAGAAAATAAACGATTTAAACACTTTGATCATCAAGCAAAATCTTTGATACTTAATTACAACTGGCCTGGTAATGTACGTCAACTTGAAAATTTAATTCATTCGTTAGTTATATTAAATGATGGCGAAGTGATGAGTTATAACCTATTAAAAGAATCGTTAGACAATAATCCTGTATTTTTTCAAAGAGACAAAGTCGAGAAAATCGAAATATCATCAAGTGATTTACAAACTTTGCCAATTGATATTAATCACAATCATTTAAAACCTCTTTGGCAAATGGAACAAGATTATATAGAAGAAACCATCAATCAATGTGAAGGCAATGTAACAAAAGCGGCGTCAATATTAGAAATTAGCCCATCAACCATTTATAGAAAACAGCAGTCTTGGCTTAAAAACCAAGCACAGTTATAAGAAAATTCTAATTGAAAAATATTTTGGATTACGAATCTGTATTTTTTGATATTAATGGTGTTCTAACCGAAAATTCAACACTGATTAATGGCAGTATCGAATTAATCAATTTATTAAAATCCAAAAAAATAAACGTAAGATTATTAACTAACTGTATCAGTGTTGATACACAATCACTAACTGATAAACTGATAAATTTAGGTTTACCAATTAAGCACAAAGAAATAATCAGCGCTTTAGACACCTGTAAAACCTACCTAAAAAAACACAAACTCAAACCATATTGTTTAATTAACAAACAGACCGAGACTCAATTTAAACATTACAATAAGGATGAAGCAAATTGTGTATTACTTGGTGACGCCCGTGAAAAGTTAAGTTATCAATCATTAAACACAGTGTTTAATTTAATGCAGCAGGGTCTTGTATTATATGCGATTGGTGACAATCGATACTTTAAAAGTAATCAACAATTAATGTTAGACACAGGATCATTTGTACACTTGTTACAATACGCCACCCAAACAAAAGCGATTATTTTTGGAAAACCTAATATAGATTTTTATAACACGGCTATGTTAAATGTACACAGCAAAGCTAACA
>JALJPK010000141.1 GCA_022968985.1 Pseudomonadales bacterium
GTATCCCCCGTTTAACGTTTATCATCGATGAAGAAGGCAAGTTAGACCATATTATGGAGAAGGTTAAAACTAAGACCCATCATGATGATGTATTGGCGTTGTTGTAAGGGATAGCTGTAGGTCGGGCTTTATCTTTACAGGATGTAAGTTATTAGAATAATGCAAAAGCAATTATCGAGCCCGCCACTAATAATCTTTAATCAAACTCAAAGAAGCTGATATTCTAATTACCCTTTTTTGAGTTTTTTTATATCTAATCAACACTCAAAGACACCCATAAAAATAGATAATTGGAATATAAAAGGAAAGTAAACGTGCTTCATAAAAATATTATTAAAATAAGAGATGAGAATTTAGCGGGTCAAATCATTAATGAAATCGACCTTACATTTGATGCTATTAATGTCTCTATTTTAGATATTATCACTCAAAGAGTCCTTCAAGAAGTTGAAAGCTATAATTTAAAATCAGCAGAATATACAAATAACCTTGTTCAGCCTACCGATATGGAAATTCAGTTAAATAACTCTTCAAAAAGACCAAAGAAGTTAATTAACGCAGAAGAGCAAATAGAAGTGGCACTTAACGCGTTTCAAAATAATGGATTTTTCATACTCATCAATAACTATCAAGCTGAAACATTAGAAGAACGAGTGGTCATTAATGACAACCAAGTAATCAGCTTTATGAAACTAACACCTTTGGTAGGAGGATAATTTTATGATTGAAATAATTGAAAAAGAACCTAGTTTAGTTACCCTCTCACACCTAGGCATATTTGAGTCCATTATTAAGTATGTCGAAGAAAACAATAGTTATTATTATTCGAATTTAGAGATCAATGGATCAGAAGAATATGTAAAACTAAAAAAGATAGCGCCTCATGAAAAGGCATCAATTCTAGAAAGCTTGATATTATTTTTGAATGAATTAGATATCCCTCTCATTGTGAAAGAAAGAAAACACTATTTACATGCAAGATCAGATAAATATTGTATTGCAGAAATATTACTTTCAAATTTAATGAAATTTAGAATTGATTTTCCCGAAGATTATGATTTTAGAATTTTATTCTCAAACTTATACATGTACTGTGAAAATGAAGATGGCAACTTACTTTATACAAAAAGACCCTTAGGTGGTTTCGTAAATCAAATTGAAAAGCATGTCAAACGAAATGGATTAACGCCATTCAGTAGATTACAGATACAAGACTTAATAAAAGGGTCTGCATTTGGGAACATTTTAAAAGGTGCCGAAAACCTTCATACATATGATCTTCAAAGTTTAATTAAATCAGCTAAGAAACTTTCAGGTTTATTACTAGATAAAAGTGACTCAACAAGTGAAGTACCTATCTATCAGTTTGGTAGTGGTCCTATGGGGAGAATATTTAATGACTCTATTAATGGATTGGAATCAAAATCAAAATGGCATACATTATTTTACCATTTATCTTGTGCTTCTGGTGGCAAGCCAAATAAAAAATTCATTATAGGCGTTAATCCACTAATTGATGATATTGGCAAAGATAATTTCAAAAGTTTGGCAAATTTTTGGTTTGAAAAATTATCTCGTTTAAAAGTAGAAACAGAAGTTAAAGAAAGCATTTGTCGAAATCAAACTTATACTTACGAAATTCAACAGTATATTGAACACTACAGTCATAATGTTATCAAAGGCTTATTATGGTCAATGAGTCGATTCCATGATCAGCGTTCCTTAAAGAATATTGCACTAGTGGCTGAAAAATGTTTTCAAAAAATACCGGGAGTTGGCCCTGCAGCCGCAGGTATTGGCAACGCAGCAATTTATACCTTAGCTCAATCAAAAGGTTTAAATGGCATCAGTCATTTATCTCGCCTTAAATTAAGCATCAAACAAAATAACACTCAAAAACTAATTCAAAATTACATTGATGAACAAGCTCTAAAACAAGGCATTAAGTCTTCTCAAATCGAAGAAATAGCCGCTTCAGACTTTGGGTTAATTAACGCAGTAAGAATTGAAAAATTTGAAGATTATACTTTTCAATTATCTATTACTAAAGTAGGTGAAGTGTTACAACAATGGATAAAACCTGATGGTTCAATTCAAAAAACACTGCCTAAATTTATCAAAGACTCAGCGAAACTCTCTGAAAAATTAAAAAAACTAAAAGATATCGCCAAACAAATAAAGCAATCATCCTCTACACAACGAGATAGAATCGACAGACTTTATACTGAAAACCTAAAATGGAATCGTGAAGATTTTGAAAAATACTACTTAAACCATGGTTTGATTAGTGTTATTGCCAATAAATTGATATGGAATATTGATGGACAACCATTTATGTATATTGATACAAAGTGGGTAAATACAAACAAACAAGAAATAACTTTACATGATGATGCCGTGATACAACTATGGCATCCGATAGACTCTGAAACACACTGTGTTTTAGCTTGGCGCGATTTTTTGGAAGAGCAAAATATTAAACAGCCTTTTAAACAGGCATATCGAGAAATATATCTATTAACCGACGCTGAAATTAATACTCGAATTTACTCCAATCGAATGGCTGGGCATATACTTAAACAACACCAATTCAATTCACTAGCAGCCACTAGAGGCTGGAAGTATTCGTTATTAGGTTGTTATGACGATGGTCGAGATGGCGAAATTGCCTCAAAGAAAATACCCGATTCAAATTTAACCGCTCAATTTTGGATAAATGAAATAATAGATGACACTGACAGTTTTAATGAAGCTGGAATATGGTATTACATTGCCACTGATCAGATTCGTTTTATTAATGAATTAGATGAGCCCGTTGAATTAATTGATATCCCACCGTTAGTATTAACTGAAATAATGCGTGATGTGGATTTGTTTGTGGGGGTTGCAAGTGTGGGAAATGACCCTGCTTGGCAAGATGGTGGGCCTGATGCCAGACCAGAATATCGAGATTATTGGCAGAGCTACTCTTTTGGTGATTTAACCGAGATTGCAAAAACAAGAAAATCTGTTCTTGAGCGTTTAATTCCACGATTAAAAATCAAAGACAAAGTGACGATTGATGGAAAGTTTCTTTTAGTGACAGGCACTAAGCATACTTACAAAATACATATTGGTAGTGGGAATATATTAATCGCACCACAAGATAGTTATTTATGCATTGTTCCAGGTCGAGGTAAAGACTCAAATGTAGATAAATTATTTTTACCCTTTGAAGGCGATAATGGGTTATCTATAGTACTTTCAAAAGCGTTTCTATTGGTAGCAGACGATAAGATTACCGACCCTACAATTTTAAGTCAGTTATAGTTTATAACTATCTTGATATATTTAGGCGCGTGTACGATAGCCTTCTTAGTTTAACGTTTATAATCGACGAAGAAGGCAAGTTAGAGCATATTATGGAGAAGGTTAAAACTAAGACACATCATGATGATGTATTAGCGTTATTGTAATCACAGGGGCGGATTCCATATCCGCCCTACTCTAAACGGCCCATTTATATACGGCCGTTTTCAAAAAAAAACAATTTACAAAGACACCCATGATTGCGTGGATCTAATGTCAATAATTGTTACCGCTAAATCTAGAGGCGACGATTATTTGTGATTTATATGATGAAATGAAGTTACAGATATGGCATTTAAATTCAATTAGTATGGCTGTCTGTACAAGCAGTCTTTGATATCACTCACTCTCAAATCTGCTATTTTTGTGGTTTACATAATATTCTAATCATTCTCTTAAACTATTAATAAACATACTTTAATCCAAGCGAAAAATATCCACCAGAATATTTATTCGGATCGTTATAATGATGCCCTGAACCACTCATTTCAAAATCCAAGAATACTTTCAACTTATTTAAAAGGATGACATCTACATTAAAATTCCCCCCTTGGATTAATTTTAATTCATTTCCAATATTTATAGTGCCAATTAAATAAGACGCTGACACCCCAACTCTTAAAGCATTAAGTAATTTGATTTTAGCCTTAAAACCCATTTGGGTATTTAACTCAACCCAGATTTGAGACGAATCTTGATTATAATAATTAAATTCAACTTCACCTAATATAAAAGGGTCGAAAAATTGAGTGCTTTTTTTAATTCCCAGCTGAGCATTATACGACTGCAATAATGGGTGATTACCTGATGCATTATCAAAAAAACCGTATATATGCCTAAATCCAATACTTGAAAATACATCTTCACTCATTAAATAACTAGCATGTAAATTAACGCCTAATCCAATTTGTTCTATATTATTATTTTCGTTCTCGGTCCCTCCCAAATTAACCCCAAAACCAATTGAGTTGTAATAGACTGAATCATGGTTTTTAAATATTTCATCTTGCGCAAAAGAGTGAAACGATATAACCATAAGAATTAACGACATTGTAATTTTCATTGTACTCCTTAAAAAATATGATTTTCATTTACTGAATCAGTGTTTTGAGTGAATTCAGGCTGACCATAATATATGTGGCCGACAAATGATTAGAATCATTTAATTTTACATTTGTTAAAACCATGCAATAGAAGTTTAGATAATTGCACAATAGGTTTAATTTGAAATGTTTTTTCAAAGTTAATATTTATATTTTATCCTTTGTTTATAATAAAGTTCAACTAAAGCTGGATAGATTCTATGTCATGTTTCTCATTTTTATAAATTTCCCAGTATTTGTTTTCTTTAATTTGTAGAACGTGGAAGATAAAGCTACTTAGACACACAGACTAATCCTTAGAATATTTATTGGACTTGTAACTATTTTTAATACTTTAGTTAAATTTATATAAGTTTTGTAAATTTATGTTCGGGTCATTATGTGTGTCTGCGTAGCTTTTTTCCTTTCTCGGGGGTCCAGTGTGTTTTGTATCCATTATTTCATGTTAGTTTTTGGCTTAATTTTGTCTTCGTTTTTCAGGAGAATTGGTTCAGACATAAAAAAGGCCGACACTTAAATATCAGCCTTAATCGAATAACAAAATATAATTTTTAAGTCAGTTAACATCAAGGGTTTAGGCTTATTGTGTGTGTCAGACTAGTCACTTTACAAAAGTGGATGTCACTATTAGTCTTGTTATTGTTTGTTTGGATAGTCTGTAGGAGTTTGTTACGTTTATTGTTGCAAATTTGTAAAAATGAATATGTAGTTTGATAAAATATTTTTTAATATGTATAAATTATATAGTTGCATAATTATGGACTTATTAAATTAATTGTTATGAATAAAATTCAAATGCAAGAAGGTCAGCTATTTGCCGCATCAGAAATTGTTGCACAGTGAACAATGATTAAATTCGACAATAGATTATTGGTGTCACAGACTCTTATAAAATCGAATTTAATTCATTATCAACTGAGGTCTATTTTACAAAAGTGCCTATTTTATATAATTCTAAATATTGCAATAAGGATAATATTTATTCGTTCTATATTTTAACCAATAACTTAGAAAATTCGGTCAGCACTTCAAGTCGTAGAATTAAAGTAGAGGTCATGCAAAAGTAATTCTGTCATGTCATTTACGCTTTATCATTAAGTTTTAATTTAAATTAAATTTTTTTATCAAGATTTATCGTATATAAAAGGTATCTAGTTATGATTACAAATTTTAAAATTTCGTTATTTTTATTGCTGACAATTTTATTGACCTCATGTAAAAAAGAGGAAGTTGATTTAGCACCACCAGTTATGACACTCATTGGTGAGTCAACAATTTCAATCAGGCAATACTCAACATTTGTTGACCCTGGTGTAAATGCCATTGATGAAAAAGATGGTGAGCTTGCAGTGATTGTATCTGGAACGGTAAATACCGATTTGGTTGGCAGTTACACTATGGTTTACAGTGCCCAAGATCACTCAGGTAATTTTGCCGCCAACATTACTCGATCAGTGATTGTATTTGATGATGTGGCGCCTGTTATTACATTAAATGGTGAAAGTGTCATTGAGTTAGAAGTGGGCAGTAATTACCAAGAAAGAGGTGTTCATTCCACTGTTTACGGTGATCTCGATTGGACTCTTACAATTGATGGAACAGTCGATACATCCCAATTAGGCAGTTATCAATTAACTTATAGCGCTCAAGACATTTCTGGAAATGTGTCTGAACCCATTAATCGTGAGGTAACAATTGTCGATGCTTCTAAGCCCATTTTAAGTTTAATTGGGTTTGGAGAAGTAAATATTAATGTTGGAGATGAATATCAAGAATTAGGAATTGAGATTTGGGAAAACTATGACACCAATATTCAATACACCACTTCTGGAAACCTGGATAGGAATAAAGTAGGCAGTTATGAATTAAATTATAACGCAACCGATTCATCAGGAAATATGGCACAAGCTATTACCCGTATAATTCATGTGATTGACACAATTCCACCAGTATTAACATTAATAGGTGATGATGAAATTAGTTTTTATGAAGGGGGAGAATATGTAGAATTAGGTGTACAAGTTGAAGACAATCACGACCAAAATATCACAGTCGAAACCATCAGTTATTTAAATTCAAATTTTAGTGGCCAATATCTAATAACCTATCAAGCAAGTGATAGTTCAGGAAATGAATCCAGCATTACTCGTTTGGTGACTGTTTTGAAAGATGAAGCGCCAGAAATTAATTTAGTTGGACCCAGTCATTTATATCTTTATCAAGGAGGGACCTATACAGAGTTGGGTGTAATTGCCATCGACGATATCGATGGTTTGTTAGCGTTTGCCCTAGCAGATACGGTTAAGTCCAATGAAGTAGGCACTTATGAATTAACTTATTTTGCATCCGACAGTAAAGGACAGCGAGTATCAGTAAAAAGGTTTGTTTATGTGTTACCTAATGAATTTATTACAACTTGGAAAACAGACAATCTTGGTATAACCGAAAACAACCAAATTAGATTAGAAGTTAATCGTAACTTTGATTATGACTTCAACGTGGATTGGGGCGATGGTCAGATAGACGAAAATGTGACCAGTGAAATTACCCATACCTATGCGCAAGCAGGGACATATGAAGTCAAAATCAGCGGTCAATATCCTCAGAATTATTTCTGGGCAAATCTAGGATCTTATTCAGACGCTTATAAACTGCTATCGATAGATAATTGGGGCAGTAATAAATGGTTATCGATGCACCGAGCATTTTTGGCTTGTGGAAATATGCTAATAAACGCAATTGATGAACCCGATTTATCTTTAGTAACCGATATGTCAGAAATGTTTAGTTTGACCCATAACTTTAATCAATATATTAATCATTGGGATGTATCGAATGTGACCAATATGGATAAAATGTTTTATGGGGCTAGAGCATTTAACCAGCAATTAAATCAATGGGATGTTTCGCAAGTCACAAACATGAACTCTATGTTTTATTACGCAGATACTTTTAATCAAGATATTAGCACTTGGGATGTTTCTCAGGTAACCAGTATGAGGTTCATGTTTAAAGAAGCAGGGTTAAACATTGAAAATTATTCTGAGTTATTAATTGCTTGGAGTAATTTAACTTTGCAGTCGAATGTAATGTTTGATGCTGGCTCAAGCCAATATGTATCGGATTCATTAGCCCAGATTGCTCGTACAAAAATTGCTGAAGATTTTAATTGGATAATTAATGATGCGGGTTCTGTGATCGATGGGAATAATCCATAAAAGCAATAACTAACAGCGAAGATCAGACCTTTCAATTTGCATGTCAAATGCAAGACCTGATCTTCCCCTCACAATTTTTCTATTAGTCTTTTTGGTTTAATATGTTGGACACTCTTTATAACGAAAATGCTTAAGGGCTTTTCTATATGATTATCAAGTCTTGACTTCGGACTGCTTTGAGGTATGAAGTCAAGATTTTAGTTTAATTTGTGTCTGTTTTTTCAGGGTGAGTCTTACACAGACAGCCACACTAACTAAACTCAAACGCCATATCAGTAATTTCGTTTCATTCTTTACTTAACAAACAATTGTCACCACTGATTCTAGCGGTAACAATTATTAACATTCAACTCACACAACCATGGATGTCTGTGTAATTGAAAAAGGCCAGCACTGTAGTACTAGCCTTGATCGAATAACAAAATACATTTTTTTGAGCCAGTTATCATAAGATGTTTAGGCATATTGCTTGCCCCCCCCCCTATTAAACGGTAACAAACTTTAACATTCACAAAAAGTAACTATGGATGTCCATGCAGTGTTATCTTTAGTGACAGGCACTAAGCATACTTACAAAATACATATTGGTAGTGGAAATATATTAATCGCACCACAAGATAGTTATTTATGCATTGTTCCAGGTCGAGGTAAAGACAGAAATGTTGATAAATTATTCTTACCCTTTGAAGGCGATAATGGGTTATCTATAGTACTTTCAAAAGCGTTTCTATTGGTTGCAGATGATAAAATTACTGACCCAACAATATTAAGTCAGTTATAGTTTATAACTATCTTGATATATTTAGACGCGTATACAACAGCCTTCTTCGTTTGAAGTTTATCATCGATGAAGAAGGCAAATTACAGCATATTATTCAGAAGGTTAAAACTAAGACCCATCATGATGATGTATTAGCTTTGTTGTAAGGGATAGCTGATAGCTTTACACGTTATTGCTCGACGCTCCAGATTCAATAAAAAGCCGAATTAAATTATGTTTAATTCGGCTTTTTTTGTGATTTTTTATTAGGCCTTGTGTGTGTCAAGAAACTAAAAATAATTATGAAGCTTTAACCTCTTAGCTTAAATAAAAAGTGGGCGATGGGCGATACGACCACGTCACTCATTATTTGGCGAGAGGTAAATGGTTGAGGTGTTTTTGGTGTGAGAAAAGATAAGTATTTAGTATTTAATATTTAATCTTAATACTGATAGAATGACTTTTTAACAGTAGAATGGGAAGTCATGAAATCTTTATATTTAATTATTGGTGTATTATCATTAGTGGCATGTACGCCCGAATCAAAAAATAATAATAGCGATTCAACATCAGAAACTAACACCAATACTGAATCTACAGCGATTGAAGGTTTCGACTTCATAGATTTTACTATAGAAATTACCGAAGATAATTACTTAGATATCCCATCAATTGAAAGAGAAAACTTTCCAACATATAGCTTAATGTCGGCAGATACTAAAACCACAACAAAATATATTAACAGAATCAAATATATTGATTATTTATCTCAATGTGAATTTTCAGGCACCAGATTAGAGTATCACAGATACAATCAAGAGCTACTTCCTTTTGAAAGAGGTGTAGAAATCTCTAATTGCGTCACTTCAGAAGGTAAATACAATAGTTCCATAAGATTTAATTTATTTGACAATACAAACTCAGGATATTATAAAAATAATTCTACGGATTCACATTACGATTTCTCTGCATTAAGCCTATATCCCTACAATCTATCGGCAAATATCACATCCTCAAAAGGCACTCTAGGTAAATTATTTAATAAAATTGATGGCACAACATATTTAGGAAAGAATAATAGTTCACTAAACATTAAGTACGGTATAAAAAAAATACGCGATTCAATTTATTGTGAAATATTTTCTGAAGATCAATATTTAATAAATAACTCCATTTTAATATCAGAAGAAAATGATATTATTAATTTTTGTTTAGACAAAACAACCTATTCCGATATCAAGAAACTAGATTACGACACTTTAAACTACACAGTCAACTTTGAATCTGACACAGACGATTTTGAAATTTTAGCTATTTCTAATAATTTAGAATCGAACTTGAATGTTAAATTAATAGGCGACACCAATATTTCATTAGCAAGAAAACCAAAGTCATTAAATTATAAGGAAATAGATTCTGTAGCGAATTACATTAACAACCAGATAATTCCAGCAGGTGAATATACTCTTAGTATCACAGAAAATAATTCGACAAATAGCCCAACTATCAATATCGATATTCTAGCACCTGATTCTTTAGTTTCTTTTAACGTAAATAATACTCAAAATAAACCTCTAATACATAGCCAGTACGACATTTCATTTGACGACCAAAACTTTCAAGCAGATATTAATCATTATTTTGAATTAGAATTAACTGAAAAAAACACTTATATATTAGAGCTACAATCAGAATTACTTATTCATTATAAATTATTTAATGAAAGGGGTATACAAATGAGTTCTGAAGTATATCTAGGGGGGAATTCTGAATTAGTACCTGGCAAGTATTATCTGAAATTTCATACATATGGAACCAGTATAGAAAGCAATTATAAAATTACGATTAAGTCTTCTGCCGAAGCAATTAGTTTTAATAAAATCGCGCAATTACCAGAAATTCATTCATCTTATTCAAACAAAGGTTTTACGATTGACTCCTTCCCCGACAGTTCAGACTATGATGTAATAATTGCTGCAAACAACTACAAACAAATCAATGAATTTATTAAGGATTATGACAGCATGGAATACTGGTTTTCACCATTTATAGGTGGAGAGTTTGTTAGCAGAGAAATAACAGTATTAAATAATATCGAAACTATTGTTAATCTATTTAATTGTCCAATTTCTGGAAGTTATAAAACTTTTGAAAATGAATTAGGTAAAACTATACAAACTAATGATTGCTTTAATTCAAATGGAGAGGTTCAATTTATTTCTCAATTATTAGATAGCAGTGCTTTGATAAAAACTTCAGTTTCATTTTACAACTCTGAGAATAATTTTATTAGTTTCGATCATACAAGTAGTTATATTGGCCATGAAATCTATGTTAAATCATCTCCATTTGGGGAGTTTTTATATCGAGGTTATTACACTTCAAAAAGTACACTTTATGGAATGGATAATAGCTTTGTTTACATTACCGACTTAAACGAGCATATTGTAGATAACTGTATTTTAGAAACCAATTATTTAATTCGATTAAACTCTTACACGTCTTATGAAGAAAATTTTTACACAAATAATCAATGCGTTATAAATCCGCATCACGAAGGTAAACGCAAATGGATAGATCCTGATAAAAAAATAGTTTATCAACTTGATATAAATCAAAATAATACAAACCTTATTGGATTTATTAATACTGGGCACAGGGTAGTCTCAGAAGCAAAAATATTTGACGACTCAGGAAATGAATTAGGAAGTTATAACACTGCAGATTTTGAGCAATTTGAATTTTTAATAGATTCAGGCACTTTTTATATTGAAATTACTAATCTCTATGGCTATTCAAGGGAAATACCTGAATTATTTTTCCAGATCAATGCTGAAGATTCTAATTTAACTTTTATTGAAGAAAGATAATTTAGTTTTTAAAATTAACTTAGTACCTTTATGCAGAAAAGGTACTTTGAAAGCTTAAGTTACCTCAATAACTATAAATAATAAAGGTAATTGGTGGCGAAGGTAATTGGGGTCGAAGGTAATTGGGGTCGAAGGTAATTGGGGTCGTGTCTAGCATCTTGACTAATTGCTGGGTCAAGATGCTAGACACTACTCTCAAAATTGATCGTCATTTTCTGATTAAAACAAAAAGCCGAATTAAATCATGTTTAATTCGGCTTTTTTGTTTGTTATTTTTTATTTTTATTTCCGTCATCCTCGAAGTGTTCTTTTTCGGGGATCCAGTGTGTTTTGTATCAATCATTTTATGTCAGTTTTTGGCTTAATTTGAATTTCAAGAGGGGCAGAGTTGTTGAAAAACGCTCTGTTTTTTAACACCAATGGACTCGCACCCATCAATCATTCACTGATACCTGTCACAAACACTAAGCAATCAGTAAAAGCCGAAGCCCGCCCTCAAAAACCATAAGATAGTGTCTATTGGGGTATCTTGCAAGACCCAATTTTCTCTTAAAAAATC
>JALJPK010000142.1 GCA_022968985.1 Pseudomonadales bacterium
TTTTGTCACGCGTAGAATTATCAGGTACTGCATAACGACCAGCGGTATCTAATACAATCGCTTGTTCGTATAACCACCAATCAATATTCAGAGTCGATCCATCTTCTTGTCTTGGTAGATCAATATCAGGTAATAGTAATTTGGCATTTTTTAAAGCCGTTGATTTACCCGAACGAGGTTTGCCAATCACCATATACCAAGGCAAAACATAAACCGCATTAGTAGTACTATTATCTAATCTTAAATTAGATTTTTTGATTTTTTTGATCGATGTTTTCCAACCTTTTTTAAGGTCTTTAAGTAATTCATCAGGGCTCATACCCAATTCATCTACATCCTCTGGTTTTTCTTCTTGTATTAAACGACGTACTTGCGCCCTCGCTTTTAAACGAATGTACAATTTTCGTAATAAAACTATTGAAAAACCAATGGCAAAAATAATCAAAGTGATAATCATTGCTTTATTAAACTCACCTGGGAATATAACAAACCCAAACAAAGCGATTAACGCTAATGCTACTAATGCATATAAAAATGTAAATAATATAAATTTTAAAATCTTTTTAAACATAAATATTCTTCTTTAATTACTGAACAACGCTCATAATTTCACCCATTAGATGGGATACTTTAAATTGATAAAATACAATTAGACTGACACAAACAACTAACGGAATACCAATTGCGTAAGGCAAAACATTTAATCGTGTTTTAAATTTACTTAAAGAGTTTTTATCATGTCCGCTGTAAGCTGTTGGAAACAATATTGCTGTATCCAAATTCCTTTGAGTTTGGTCAGGCAATAGCTGCTTAATATTAAACTCTTTAACAGATTCCAACTCTCTTTTGTGGTCAATCGAGAAATACTTGCCTTTAAAACCTAATCCTAAAACAAGTAAATAGATTTCACGAACCCAATCACTTGATTCTGTTTTATCTAACACACTTAATGCATCATAAAATTCAGATCCAATATTAGTGGTGCTGTAGTATTTACGTTGTAACGAATCTTTTTGCCAACGAATTTTTTCGCTCCATTTAGAGCATAAAATTAATTCATCTATATACGCAATAACAGGGTAAATACCTTGATTAACAATTTCACTGGAGAAATTATTTTTTTCAGCATTTATCATACAATCTGAAAGCATGGCATTTAATTTTTGTTGTAATTGTTCAAAATTAACTTCTAAATTATCAAAGTTATTATTAACATCTCGCGCAAATACAATCACATCAATAAAGTGATCCACTAATCGCATTGTTATCTCCTAACAATTACAAGTTCAATTTTCACATCTTCAGGGGCTTCATCCCATAAAAGTGCAATATCTTTATGTCTTTCAACAATCGGCCATTGTTCATCATGCGTATCTAAACGAACATAATGTGCATCAGGACGCCTTGGCATATCAGCAGGTGGATTGGCAACATGAATTAAACCAACACCAGGTAAAGAACGCTCAGCTAATACTTCAACAACGTCAAATGCTGCTAGTTTACTAGTGGTTAACAAAGAAGTTTGTTGTTCTTGGAAACTTGTTTGTGTACTCACAATCAGATAGAAATCAACACGTTGTTCAAAGAATTCCTGTGGAATATCCGCTTTAAACACATTACCGATTAAAGGCATTTCAACAATAAATTGAGGACCAACAGTAATTTCATTTAACAAGGTTGCTAATAAATCTTTTGCTTTATTAAAACATAAACCTATATCTTGGTGATCATAATTAGGTATCAAACGGACGCCATCAAAGGTTTCACCTAATACATTAACACTCTCAGTAAATGTGCTGATTTCACCAATTAATTCTCTTAAAACACCATAAACATCCCAAGGGTGAATGTCACCAGTGTCCGTATAATGGAATAATTTTGGAATATAACGACTCAATGTTCGAGCGGCTAATTTATAGCGCATCAATGTGGCATCGTATTTCATTGAATCATTGGATGAATTATCATAACTGGTTAATTGAGTGATACGCCCAGTTAACTCATCACGAATCTCTTTAATAATACGAGACAAATCATCATTAACATTAATTGCTAAAACAGGGGGATAAAATATAGCTGAAAATTCAATACCATTTTCAGTACGTAATACTTTTGCAATAGGGATCAATAAATAATCTTCTAATTGTTCAATTTCATTTTCCCATATAAATTTTAGAACATGGGTTAATAGTTTTGTAGGTGCGTCAGGTCCGTCTTTATAAATATCTTTAATATTTTCAGGATCAGATTTAGTCACATAACGAGTTGAGATATCAGACAAGTTATCGAAATTATTAACAACGGTTACATTTTCTTTATGTGAAGATATTTTTTTAATACCCACATAAATTGTAAAAGGTTTATCCGCTTCAACCCAAGCTTCATCAAAACTTCTTTTTTGAATAATTGCGTCATTAGGCAAATTAACATAAGTACCGTCTTGGAATAAAAATTGACCACTATTAATTTCACAACTTCTATGCTCTAAAGCCGAGCTATTTAGATCCAATGCAGCAACACCCCAAAAATGAGCATGTAAATGCTTTTGGAATGGTTGGATTAATGAACGCTGGTATTGATCACTTAATTGAAAATGTTGTGGCTGTAAGAACAAGCCTTGATGCCAAAAAATCGGCTTTAAATTGTCCACTGACGACCTCGTTAATTATATTTTGGGTGTAACCCATTTAGATTTTTATTATTAATTAGATGTTAATAACTAATTTTATTTTATTTTATTTTATTTTTTTGATTAGTGACTAAATAATCCTTTAACAATTTAATGCTTTAACTGCACTCACTTGTTAAATCCTTTGGATTAGTCATTAAATATTTTTTAACAGTTGAGCTACCCAAATTAATATCAATATAAATCTTATCTGGTTTGGCATCTGCTTCATCCGATATCAAAGCTAATGACGCCAATAACTCTTCTACGATGCCACGTCCTGTTGATTTACATGGGATTTTAAATAAGTACACATCTTGTGTTGGACTTAAATCGTAATAACCTGAAATTATGCCTATGTATCTTGAGTTTTGAGCTCGACTGAATACTTCAGTTTTATTCTCACCAGGCTGAATAATAACTCTTTGAAAATCAACAATCGTATCATCGATACGACCCACAGTTAATAATTCTATTGCACCTGACTGCTCTTTAGATAATGCCTGAAATGTATTGGGATCACTTAATTGGAAGACACCGAGAGTTAGGGCGTGGGGACGACCGCTAATTGCATTTAAGTCTGAAGGGGATTCAATTTTTAAACTAACTGCACCTTTTTCAAACTTCCATTCTTCGTCTGGAACGGTTAATTTTGTTGTTGTTGCGCAACTGGATAATAAAAACATTAAAATACTGCTAATAAAAAAGGCATTCCTTTTTTGTGAACTTCTTATTGTAGCGGCACTAATATTTTGAAAAAATATGGATAAATACTGAACTGAATTTGACACAGTTACCTCTGGTATTAACTAATATAAATAAGTTGGCGCATCAAAAAAACTGATGCGCCACAAGCGCTATTTATGCGCTTACACGCCAATCATCATTTCCTTCAACGCCAGCAATTTCGTGCGTCCAAGTAATAGTTGAATAGCTGAATGATACTTTCTCAAGATGAGTAAAGTGACCATTTGCTGGATCTTGACAGTTAGGCATAATTGCTTCGATTTCAACAATCACAGCGCCTTCAAGATTTTGAGTGAAGTAATGCTCTTGAGTACCTTCAGAAGAAGTACGGAACCATTTGATTTCACACGTTAAGCTCTCACCAGTTACTAATGCTTGGTATAATAAAGGCGAAGCTTTATCAAAAACTTTAGTTACTGTAAGTGGCTGATGTACACGAACACCTGATGGTTGTCCTGATTGCACGTCACGAGGGATGATGATTTTATGTTCAAATGCTTGAACGATAAACGAATCATCATGACCTTCTTGATATAATGAACCAACACTCTCTTCTGAAAGTGCATCTTCAGTGATCATACCCTGTGTTACGCCTTCAACTGACATATAAGCTGGAATTGGCATATTAAATTTCCTCTTTAATTAATTAATTACTGACTTGATTTTATGGGCAGAGTACTCTGCCCTGTTCACTTTTTTAGATAGTGGTTAATTGGAAAAATTAATTCCCAAAACAATCAACTTTTATCTAACTTACCCGCTAAAGATAAGGTAAAACTTGCACCCATATATTTAAAATGTGGGCGCACATTCATTTGAACTCGATAGAATCCAGGACTTGAATCATCGTCTTCAACAATAATTTGTGCTTCACGTAATGGTCGACGTGAACGTACCGCTGCTGGTGGATTGTCTTGATCTGCAACAAATTGACGAATCCAAGTACCTAACTCACGCTCTAATTCAGCACGAGTTTTCCAGCTACCAATATTTTCACGCTGTAGCACTTTAATATAATGCGCTAGACGATTTACAACATATAAATACGGTAATTCAGTACCTAATTTATAGTTAATAGCGGCTTGTTTGCCTTCTTCGTCATTACCAAAGAATTTAGGTTTTTGGCAAGAGTTCGCTGAGAAAAAAGTAGCATTATCAGTACCTTTACGAAGAGTTAACCCCATAAAACCCTGCTCAGCTAGTTCAAATTCTTTACGATCAGATAACATAACTTCTGTTGGAGAAGTTTGTTTAATTTCACCATTTTCTTTGTAGTTATGCACTGGTAAATCTTGAATGGCACCACCGGATTGAGGTCCGATAATATTGGGACACCAACGATACTTAGCAAAACTAGCCGTTAAGTTTGTAGCAAACGCAAAAGATGCATTTCCCCACAAGAAATGCTCGTTAGTACCCTCAACGTTTTCTACGTAATCAAATTCTTTGATTGAGTTTTCAACGCCGTATGGTTGACGTAACATAAAACGAGGTACAGTTAAAGCAACGTTACGAGAATCATCAGACTCCCTAAATGATTGCCATTTTGCGTATTGTGGGCCTTCAAAAATTGACTCTAAATCTTTTAATGCAGGCAAACCATCAAATTCATCTAAACCAAAAAATTCAGGACCCGCACTTGCTATAAAAGGAGCATGGCTCATTGCACCAACACTGGCTACTTGTTGTAATAAACGCACGTCTTGAGCATTAGGTGAAAACGCATAGTTACCAATAATTGATCCATATGGTTTACCACCAAACTGACCAAATTCAGAAACATAAGCATGCTGGTACAAACCAGATTTACTAACTTCTGGAGCATCTTCAAAATCTTCAAGTAATTCTTCTTTTGTAACACTTAACAATTCTAAACGCACATTTTCACGAAAATCGGTACGATCTACAACCATTTTAGCGCCACGCCAAGCGGACTCTAATTGTTTAAACTGGTCGTTATGGATAATTTCATCCATTTGGCCGCTGATTTTTTTATCAATTTCAGCGATCATATTATCAACCACTTTTTGTTCAACTTTTTCGCCAGCGCGTGCAGGTGCTAATAAATCTGCAATAAAAGCTTTTACACCAATCTTGGCTGTCTCGTAACCATCATCTTGTGGTTTTAAACGAGTTTGTTCCATAATTTGGTCAAGCAAAGACACTTCTTGTACTTCTGATTGCGCCAACGCTTCTTTATCTAATTCTGTCATGTCGGGTTCTCACTAAATATTTATTTAAAGTATTTTATTGAAATTTATTTTTCAGCTTAAAGGCCTAACTCGCCTTCAATTGCTGAACGAGTAGTTTCATCTGATAAAATACTTTGAATCGTTTTACGAAATGCTGGAACGTTTCCTAGCGGGCCTTTTAATGCTAACAAAGCTTTACGAAGATCTAATAAAGCTTTTAACTCAGGCACTTGTTGCGCAACACTATCCGGAGAAAAATCTTTAATATCTTTGAATTTTAATTCAACTGGAACCTGCTCATCTTCATCAGTTTCTTCCAATTTATTAGCGACAGTGAAATTTAAATTCAAATCATAACTTTTCATAACATCATTAAAGTTATCTTTATTAATGTTTTTAGCCGGACGATCTTCTACCATTTCATCTGAAGCACGACCAGTGTAATCACCAACCATTAAAAGCTTAAGTGGTAATTCTACTTCATCCACTTTGTCGCCAGTGTGAGATTTATAGACAATATTTACACGTTCTTTAGGTGCTACTGAAGCATCTTTAGCCATTTTAACCTTCCTGTAATTTAATCGAAGTGATTGGATCAACTAAACAAAGTATTTGATATGCATACTGTCTAATATCTAACATTGTTAAGTCTTTTTTATTGTTACTGAATAATTTATCTGAACAATTATAAAGGGTAAGCGCTACTTTTTGACATAACAGTGAATCCCATTTTAACAGATCATCTTTTTCTAATTCTTGGATAAGGCTTTTAAGAATGGGCACGGCCTGTTTTAATTTACCTGACTGCTCTAATAATTGAGCCAAAGCAAAACGCCATTGCCAATTTAAACGTAATGAGGTTGTTGAGTTTATACCCTGATTAAACAACTCTAATGCTTCCGCTGTTTTTTTACTTGCCATTAAAACTTTGGCTTGCTCAAAACATTCTTGCCAAGGTGTTTCACCTTGCGATTCACCCGTGTCATTTGAACTCATTACTTCTGATGATATCCAAAGTAATGTCTGTTCATTAGCAAACGGCACATTATCTGAAAATTTTAAATATTCGATACCAGGTGCGCGTTCTAAGAAATTTCTTGTTTCACGGATAACACATTCATAAGCGTCTTGAAATTTATCACCCAATACTTGTAAAGATTTGGCAGCCAATAATTGACCATCTAACCAAAAAGGGGCTCGAGTTAACGTCTGCTCTAATTGCGGCAACAACTCTTCAAATTTATTGGCCTCAAATAATGTTTCCAATTGTTTTCGTTTATCGGCAACAGGAGAGCTAGGTAATTGAGTTACTCCATCTTTTGCCGGAGGTGCTTGATCAATCATCAACCATGTTGATACACGATTTAAACGATAGGCTTTAGCATTAAACTTTTGTTGATCTAAATAGAAGCCACCCGCCGTTCGTGCCGCTTCTTGAATTGAGCGTATCGTTTTTTTAGCTTCGTTATCAGAAGTAACCGGCCCAGTATTCACCGTAGTTAATGCTTTTTTAGATGCTGGTGAAGCCTTTTTTATTATGTTTTGTTTAATTGGCTCCGGTTCTTCTTCCTTTTTAACTTCAACATCTTTTAAATCTGCTTTTTTTTGTGGGGTTTTTTCTTTTTTTACTGCCGCTTGTTGTAGAGACTCAAAATGATACTTTGCTTCTTTTCTATAATCCTTTAACGGTTTAGAAATCTCAAGTAACGACGGTCCACCACCCTCTATTTTTTGATCTAACAAATCCATTATTTCATAAAGCAAATCATAGGATTCTAAAATGGCTGCATAGTCAGTTGTTTTAGGTTTGTTTTGTAATGCAAAATGACCCGTTTTTTCACTTAACCAATTTAAAGCGGCCTCACGTGCACGCATTCTTTTTAAAGGAGGATACATCGACACCCAATGGGTACTAATGATATCTCTAACAATTTTCAAAGAGAGGGTTAAACCAAAATATCCTTGAGTTTCTACCAATCCTTTTGCTAAATAAGCGCTAACTAATAAATCTTTAGTTTGATTGGTTAATAAATTCACACCATATTGGCAAACATCACGCCAATCAACCGTTGCAGCAGTCACCGATTCTTGTTTGGCTAATTCAGCCTCAAGTGCTTCAAAATCGGTTTCATATTTAGCTGCAATACCACATGGTGATTCATCAGAAATATTGATTGAACCCAAGTGTTCATATTCATGACCACTTAGAATACTCAGTTTTTCTTCATTTTCTGGATTTGATTCTGCTACTAGACTGTTTGGTGTTGCTGTTTTATTTTCAGCTGAAATCACAGCAATTGTTTCTTGAACATCTGGATTTGAAACGACAGGTGTGATTTTTTGTGTAGTTTGCTGTGCAGTTTCTTGTGTTTTTGTTGGCACTGGTTCAGCTACTTGCTCTTCACTGACAAACTGTTTGGCTTCTCTTTTTGATTCCTTTAAACGTTTGTGTAACTCTAACATAGATGGCGATTCACCATCGTATTTTGATTCCAATACATCCATTAGATCAATAAAACTAAGAGACGAAGATAAAAAATGTTTGGCATTTTGCGCATCAACCGTCATGGTTGACAAAGTATAATCCGCTTGTTCAGACAACCATTGTAAAGCACTGCTGCGCGCACGGATACGTTTAACCGGAGGTAACATATCAGACCAATGAGTGTCGACCATATCTTTAATAGCAGACAAACCGATGGACAAACCACTAATACCATATACTTTTAATAACGCTTGAGTGAAATAAACAGCAACCAGAATGTCTTTACTTTGAGTTTTTAATATTAGGATCGATAAATCAAGCACAACCTGCCAATCTACCTGCTCTCCCGCAATGGATTCCAACTTTGCGATTTGTGCTTCTAGTTTTTGAAAATCTGGCTCATACCTTACAGATACACCACAAGGTAACTCACCCGAAATAACATTTGAACCAATTGATTGCAACTCAAGACTTTCGATGGGCATATTTAATCGATCCCTAAATAAATAATACTTAATACAATAGAGAGTAACCTCTACTTATTGATGTGATAATATGCGGTGATACTACCTTGATCAAACTCAAAAAAGCAATACAATAACGCTATTAATTTGCATTATTGGAGTTTTGCACTAGCTAGACTCTAGCTGTCCTTTATATCCTTAAAAAACAATACATTTTGAATACAAACCACCTATACATAGGTAATGTTTTTATTACTTGATTTATAGCTAGGATATATAAAATTTGTTACTATCGCGTTAGTAAACAAGCCAATAGGATTGGCAATATTAATTTAATAGATATTTAAATTACCCTCAATGCACAACACTTATTTAATCAAGGTTTCTCCGTCTTATGCTTTCCGCACTTTTTAATTTGAAAAACATACCTTCAAGGCTAATTGTTCAATCCATTTTAATCCTATCCATCAGCGTTTTATCTAATTATTCCTTTGCTGAAACTCAATTTAAATATGAAGCCGCAAAAATGCTTGTAGAAGGGTTCTTAATTGAAGGTTATGCCGACCAAAGTGTTTTGCAAAGTGATATTCATAAAAGTGCGATAGACAGTATTATTAAATTAGATATGCTTAATAATTCTATTGGTTATGACATTGATTCCCTACGAGAGTTGACCGATCAAATTACTAATTATTACCGAGCACAGGGGTTTTTCTTAGCATCCAGCTATATCCCCCAACAGACTGCAAATGATGGTTATATTATTATTAAAATTGTTGAAGGCAAATTAGCAGCAGTATTACCCCAAGCAAACAAGGTATTTAAAAAAGAATTATTACAAAGTAGATTTTCGCAATATATAAATAAAGCGGTAAGCAAACAAGAAATAGAAACGGCGGTTTTATTAGTTAATGATATTGCTGGGTATAAAGGCAGTGCTATTTTTTCACCAGGTGAAAAGGTAGGTGAAACCCTGTTAATACTCCAAACTGATGAAGAAGCTAAGAGTGTCAGTACCATCGGTTTGGATAACTATGGCAGTAAAGCCACAGGTAAACATAGGTTACGTGGTGATTTTGCGTTTAACAACCTTACTGGAACAGGAGATCAGTTAGTTCTAAAAACAATTTATGCCTATAACTATTTTTATACATCTGAAGATAAAGAAAAGAATACAAAATTTCATTTTTTCAAGTTTGATGACCCTGCAGATAGTATTAATATTTCTGTTATTTATTCACGCCCAATTATTAATAATAGAATTAACTTAGTTTCTGATTATTCATTCAATAAGTATCAAGTTGGCAGTGGTTTTGATGACCTTAATATTAATGGTAATAGTCATGTATTAAATTCGGTGTTTCAGCTTAAAAAATTACGCAGCGAAAATAAAAACATTAATTATCATGCAGGTCTAAGTTATAAATACTCAGAAAGCTTTGGATCGGACGAAGACATTTTCGCCAACTCATTTGTATTAAATTTTGGCGCTAATATTTTTGGCAATAGTTCGATTTTAAATAGTAAATATTATGCTCAAGCAACCATTTCACAAGGGTTATTAGACAATTTAACTAATTCAAAAGAATCCAATTTCGATGAGGTTTTTACTAAAATTAAGGCATCTGCTAGTGTTTCATTCCCTATTCCAAAACACCCCAATCAATATATTTTAATGAAATCAAATTTACAACTTAGCCCTAACACCCTTCACTCCACGGAACGAATGGTTTTAGGTGGCAATCAAGCAGTCAAGGGAGTCCCTATTTCAGAATATGCTGTAGATAATGGATTGATTATTAATTTAGAATGGATAGCGGCGTCCAAACAATCAAATGAATTAGGCTGGCTCAAGAATATTCAATTAAGTGGGTTTATAGACAATGCATATGGATCAATTGATGTTAAAGGTGTGACCAACAAAACAGCGTTAACCGATACTGGTAACTCTACTTTTCAATCAACAATTGGTGTTGGCATTAATTTAAATCCTAGTAAAGGTTTTCAAGTAAAAAGCACTCTAAGTTATAGACCAACTACTATTGAAACTAAAAACTATTCAGACTTTCAATTCCTTACCAACCTAACTTACCAATTCTAAGCAAAAAAAATGGCAGTTTATTAAAATAAACTGCCAATAAATATCATAAATAAATATTTAACTTATTTATCTTGTCTTTTTAATAAACGTTTTAACGCCCCTATTGAATGTAAATGCGCATAAGACCATGCGATCCAACCAGACTTAAACCACTTCACAATAATTTCATCATCAAGATTGGTTAATTTTTCTTCATCAATTGAGAACATACCATTCAAAGTTAATTTACCTGTATTTTCAGTATTTACTTTAATGTTTAATGGCTTAAATAGATCCAATTCTTTTAAACTTTTACAAAACTCAGTCGTTTGTTTATGCTGTGCTTCAAATGCATTTAAAAATTGAACCGCATTTTTTAACGATTCAGAATTTTCGCCTTTCTCATCAAATAATGTATTGGCTTTTTCATCTTCGTCAGCTTTAAAATGCGGTGCTTTAGCATCAAAACAAACCGTACCTTCATCTGTTAATACAAACGGATAACGGCGAATAAACGCTGGGGTATAAGCTTCTTTCCAACTACCATCTTCATTTAAAAAAGTATGGCTTTCGTTCATCAAAGATAATAATGCAATAGGAAAATAATTGCCTTCAGGATCTTGGCTAAACAAAATAGGAATATCACGACTAGCTTCAAAAAACTCAATACCTGTTAGAGGCACTGAGTTTATATTTTTTGTGAATGAGTAATCAGTTGAAGGCGTAAACGTTAAATCTTTATGTGTTTCGCGGTTAAGAGCAGTAGGTTCTGAATAAAAAATTAAGCTACTCATATAAAAAGTGAGTCCTGTATAAAATATAATAATAAAAACAACGCAAATCCTTTCATAATATGGATTTATGAACGCTGACAATATCTAAAAAATAAAATAAATTTACGCAACAAATTAGGCAAAAATTAATTCTAAAACATTTTGTAACTATTTAACGTCAACCAAAACTTGATTAAATTCCGATTAATTTCATATAATTAAAACGAAATTTAAACTTCTTTAGTACAATCAAAGAGGTTAAATGACACTTTAACAAACAACATTTATTCTAAGTTGAATAGTGGCAAACATTCTAACTATCCAACTGCTTGGTAGCAACTAAAGACTTAATCAATTTTAGAAACATCGACACTTACTTTAAGTGAATTACCACCAATTGAGTCAATTTCGCCTT
>JALJPK010000143.1 GCA_022968985.1 Pseudomonadales bacterium
GGTAACCGCGACAATCGAAGATCGAGCGTCTTTGTGTGCTTGAATCATATCTGGGTCATCTGCAGAAAAATAAACAATATTACCTTCTTCAATATCCTGTTCGTTTGCAGCATGAACTAAAACAGGTAAAAAAAGGCATAAGATTATAGCGACTATTTGTTTCATTGTATTTCCTAACTGGTGGATTTAATAAGTTGGAATAATACAATGTTTTAAAGTTTGAATATAGATGTAAGGTATTAATTTAGTGTATTCGAGTCGGAATAAATATATGACATAGACAATAATATAATTTGTGGGTCAATGACTTGTCTTGACGGTGAAAACCCATGAATTGGTGATTTACACTTCAATAACTATCAATAATAAAATTAAAACATATAAAAACTGTATTTATTCGCTTGAAAATTTTAAAATGTCGTCGATATTTATTCAGTAAATATGAATAGGACAACTTAAAACGGTGTAACTGTTAATCACATAAACAGTCGCTGTAAAATAAAAACTTAGTATTGGAATACATAATGAAAAAATTAATAATAATAGCGGGTATTTGTAGCTTAAGTGGATTGTCAATGTCTGCGAATATTGGGGAAAATTACGAGGCAGGTGGATTTAAGTTAGGTGGTAGTGCCTCAGTTAATGCAAAGGATGGAAGTTCATCTTGGAACTTAAATCCAAATATTGATTTTTTTGTTTTTGATGGGGTTACCGTAGGTTTTGGTCTAGACACAACTTTGGCTATAAACTCATGGGGCACTTCAGATTCATATGTCGGTTTATCAACTTCTTTAGGGTACTCATTTGGTTATGACTCATTAGCACAAACGGGTCTTGTTTATAGTGTTGGTGGTGCCGGATGGTTATCAAGTTATAACTATAATGGAACTAGGGGTGATTTAAATGTATCAATCTCGACTTTTGCAAGAGCCGATTATTTTTTAACACCAAGAATCAGTGTCTATGGAATTACATCACCTTTATATATTGATTTAACAGTAGATGAAGGGCAGGACGCTATTTATACAAATTTTAATTTAAGAGTGGGTTTAAGTTATAGTTTTGCTAAAAAAGATCAAACATGGAATAACGTATCTAAGTAAATAAAGTTAGTTGTAAAATAAATAATGGTCGATTTTTTTAGCGGCCATTTTTTAATGTGAAACTAATTGAGAGCAGTGACAGTGAAGTTTTTCTGGAATGATATCTTAACCAAAGTAATAAGCTAATATTTTATATATTACCCGTATTATTAATGGTTGCATCTGCACATGATCTATAAATACATTAATTTATTCTTTAGGTCACAGGTCTGCCTTGACGAGGAAAAAAATAGTTATCAGTTTATTGGGTTTTGATTCCGTTAAATTCGATTTACCAACATCCCTGTAGGCAAAGCCGCTGACCTATAATTTCTTCCCGTGCCATATTAAAAAGTTCCCATTATTTATTAATAAATTGTAAATAGTTATTTCCCTATTTAAACTATTTCTAAAAAATATCGTCGTTGTTTTTTATTTTGAACTTAATAATTTAAGTTGGGTCATTAAACTATCGTTATGAATGTTATTTTAATTAACTGTATTTTAAATAAGGCTATTATGTGACTGTATTAAATCTAAAAGAATTAATTTTAAAACATTGGGTATCAGTTGTTGTTATTGGGGTTGCTTTTACTTCGGCGCTTATATTTTGGAAATTAACTGACAATAATCAAATCAACTACAAAACCAATCTTTCCCATTCCCTAATAAAGTCAAGTGGAATAATATTAGCTAAATCAAAAAATCAGGTTGATATTGATCCAGTTGTGGATAATGTTAAACAAATATCGGAAACTCATTTGTTCGGGCGATTGGATGAAAAACCATTAAAAGATAATGTAGTGCAAATTGATCATTCAAAAAAACCTAGCGAATCTAAAGATACTACAGATTTGAGTTTTATTATATTAGCCTCTGCTGTCAGTGAACAATCAAAAAATAGTATGGTGTTAATTGAATATAATAAAATAAAACGTTGGTTTAAAGAAGGGGAGTCAGTATTTGAAAATACAACTGTATTTACTATCTACGATCAATATGTGGAATTTAAAAAAACTAATGGTGAGATTAAAAAAATCCTTATTAAAAACAATAAAAACAATACAAAAACCAATACAAAATATTCTTCATTAGATTTAAATAACGCTTTTGAGACTGATCAATATGATTTTAAGCGAAATGATCAAGCAGATTTAAGTGAATCCTTTAAATCAAAAGACTCAGAGATAATATCGAGTAATAATGAATACGATGAAATAGTCAGTAATATAAAAAATATAGATGAAATTGTTAAGATTACTAATCATACTGAAATTGAAATTAAAAAAGAAATTAACGATCAAATAATTAAAGCTAAATTAAACCCTAATGTTGCTTTAACTAAATATGGTATAAAATTCATTCAGGGAAAAGGTTATTTGGTCACATCAAAAGCACATCTATTAAAGTTATTTGGATTCAAAGCAGGTGATATTATTACTAAAATCAACGGTTATACAGCAAGCACACCACAAACAGATATAAAATTAATAGATGAGATAGTAGAAAGTGGCGAAGTTTTAATAGAATACAATCGTAATGGAAGAGTATTTATAATGAAACAATCGCTGTGAATATTTAAAATCCGTAAGGTTGATATTTATATCAAATTTTTTTTCGATATAAATATCGACCCTACGTTGATCTTAATAAGTTAGTTGTCAGGGCAAGCCGCTGACCTACAAGTTAATCACTTTAAAATCACTCCCCTTAAATACCCGCACCGGGTTGCCTCGCTCTAATTCCCAATGTTGTTGCCTACGATCTTTTTGTTGTTGATTTAAGCCTTCTTGTTTTGCCATTGCTAATTTTTGAAATAATACAATTCGAGCCAGGCGTTTATTGGCATGTTGGCTGCGTTCACTTTCGATACGCACAGTAAGACCTGTTTGTGAGTGGGTGGCACGTACTGCGGAGTCTGTGCTATTCACATGTTGCCCACCTGGGCCTGAAGCTCGGCAAGTTTTATAGGTGATTTCTTGATTAAACGGGTCATTGTTGTTTGATTTATAATCGTTCAAATCACAGTCATTCAATTCAAAAATGTGACCACTAAAATACCAATTTTTTCTTCTGTTTATAAAACCGTTTTTACCTTTGTTGTTGCTTGGTTTGATCCATAACATCACACCTTTCCATGACATTGCTAATTGCTTGGTTTGGTCTTTTTTATTTGAATCGTCTAGTTGTATTAACACCGATTTAAAACCACTTTGTGGATGGCCACTTTTAAACAGTTGTTTTTCGATTATGTTGAGTTTTATTTTTTGCTGTTGGCATTGTTGTTGTATTTTTTGTAGCGCCAAACCCACCGCTTGGCAACATTCGACTGGGCCTTGGCCCGCTGATAATTGTAATAATATCATGAGTTGCAGTCTCCATTTGTTTTGAATGTTAAAACAGGTTGTAGTCTTGCAATCACTTCTATTAAACCGGCGTTAACCATGTCATCTACAACAGTGGCGCAATTTTTATAAGCTTGTGGGGCTTCGTCGTATAACAATTCTTTATTTCCACAAATAACTAAACTGCCAAATTTGGTGTGGTATAAGTCTTCGCGTTTGTATTTATGCCCTAAGCGACCATGACACTCACCACGTTTCCATTTACGACCCGCACCATGTGCTAACGAATATAAACTGTCAATTTGATGGTTATCGATATTTAGTTTAATGGGTTTAACCAAATAACTGTAATCGCCTCTTGAGCCAGGGATTACAACGTAACCTTTGTCGCTCGGTGTGGCACCTTTTCGGTGTAACCATCCATCAATGCCGTTTATAGTTTTTGCACAAACTAGATTATGGTTTATGTCTAAAACACATTCGCCATTGGCGTTAATTACATCTAAAAAACGTTTGGTTATTAATTCACGATTTAACTCTGCCCAGCGCACCGCTTCATTGTGTTTATTCATGTAGTCTTTGTAGTTATTGTTTTCTTCGTCAGTTTTTAATCCGTTGTGATTATGTTTGCTAACATGCTCAAGCAAAATAGATTGGCCTAAACCTCTTGAGCCTGAATGCACCAACAGTTGTAGCTGTTTTTTATTTAGACCTAATTCGTCTAATGCTTTTTGGTTGTACACTTCGTTGATTGCTTGAAATTCAGCAAAGTGATTACCCCCACCAATGGTGCCAAAAGAGCGATCAAAGTGTGAATTTGTAATGTTTTTTTCAGCTTTACGTTTGTTAATAATAGACAACCAGCTGTTATCCAGTGGTTGTTCGATTTGTTCAAACTTTTTAGCCATTTTCTGCAAATTCACTTTATTTACCTTCGCCGAAGTTTGCCAAAACGCCATACCACAACCAATGTCGTTACCTACAAGTGCCGGGTAAATTTTATTACTAGTAAAAAATGCCGCACCAATAGGATAACCTCGGCCAGGGTGTAAGTCGGGCATACCCGCCACATAAAGCATATCGCTGAGTTGTGATGTTTTAATAAGTTGTTCAATAGCAAGCTCTTCGATCCACGTTTGTTTAGACGCAATGAGACTTGTATTATTTGTTAATTTTTGAAGACAATTGTCCATAAAACCAAACCTTTTTATAAATAATAAAGGTGCAAACGTTTAAATAAACGTAATGCAAATTGGCAGGTCTGGCTTTTTTTAGAAAAGTTCGAGCGGATTATTTATTTTTCTTATGCTTATTTAGAAGCGAAACAAATAAATAAAGGGCTAACGATTAAGACCTGCAAAGGATGTTGATTGTGTTAATGTAATAGTCATTTTTTTCTCCTCTACAGTAAAATGTTGAAAACCGATTCGGTTGAATTGGTTAGTAATTAATCGGCATATTAATGAAATGGATTAGACAATGCAAACTTTATTTTTTTAATAAGTTTGTTTGTTAGTAAGTGATGTTTATTAAATCAATATTGATTTAGACTGTTATATAAAATAATTTGGAAAAATATTATGACTGTAAATCAATACAAAGCTCCACAAAGCGAAGACTTATTAGAGGTTGAATTAAGTCACTGGTCAATAAAATTTAGTGATAAAGAATTAAATAAATTATATAACCGAACAAGACACTTAAGATCCCTTTGCTTGTTATCAGTTTTATCCATCCCTGTTATGGGGTTTTATTTTCTTATATTGATTTCTGAAGTAATCGAAAGTGGTAATGATGATGGTTCTATTTATTTGGTTATTGCTTATTTGCTTGGTTTATTCTTTTTAGGTTGTGCCAATTCAGTAGGGCTGTATAAACGTTTAAATTGGTCAAAAATTACATTAGGTATTTCATGTGTGGCTTATTTGTTAGCAGCACCTTTTGGAACAATTGGTGCGATAGTGGGGTTTGTATTATTAGGTAGTAGTTTCGATCTGTGGGGAGAAAAGTCCATCTCTTATAAAGAGATTGTGCAAGAAAAAAAGAATCGTAAACTACGAAGAAAACAACTTAAAAATATAAAAGTTGATTAAACTTGACGGCTAAAATCTTTGATATAGATATAGAGAAGTTTAGTTGTTAATTGTAGGTTCGATATTTATATCGAGAGTAACATGTGATTTTCGAATTTTGTTATCACAACAAGACAAAAGAGTTATTGGTTTTTAGGTGGGTTTCATAGCCATATATCAAATTTAGCTATGATCCATTACCGCATTTTTCACTACCGTTTCCTTACCGTTACAGTCACTACATTACACACACACTATAGTCACTACGCACACTACAAGATTGCTTCACAAACGATACCTTCAGCGTAGTTTGGCTGATTTTGGTAGATCCTTCTAGTTGTAAAACCTCATAAAGTTCTTTAACTAATAACGAATTAACTTCCTAAATAGCGTTTAATCATTCGTTGATAGTTGTCAAAAAACAGGTTTGGTTCGAGTCATGTTAATTTAACTATTAAGCAATAATGTCAAGTTTGCACAGGTTTGAAATGATCGGCTACACTCATTAAATGAGTCATAATATTTTAAACTAGGTGCATACAGAATGAATTTTTTTTCAGATAGCCTTTTAGGTAAATTTTTAATACCTATTATCGTTGTATTTGTTTTAACATTAATTATTTTATCTAGTTTTTTTAAAAATGAAGTGAGGAAAAATGCTGAAAAAACAGCATTACCCAATGCAATCAGTACGGTTCAACAATATAAAATAATTCGAGGGTATTATACAAAAAATGTTGTGCAAAAAGTGCTAAATGGGTCAGATTTAAAACCTCATTTTGATCATAAACAAAATGCTAATCAAATCCCATTACCCGCCACATTTATTCATGATATTAGTGAAGAGTTTGCTAAACAGGGTATGACTTTAAAGTTATATAGTGCATTTCCATTTCCTAATCGTAAAGATCGAAAAATGGATGAATTTGGTCAGTTAGCTTGGGATGCACTTAATAAAAATCCGGATCAAGTTTTTTCTAAGGTCGAAACAATTAACGACAAACAAGTTGTTCGTGTGGCGGTTGCCGACACTATGGTGGCTGAGGGCTGTGTAAATTGTCACAATTCACATGCTTCTACACCTAAAACAGGCTGGAAATTAGGTGATGTGCGTGGTGTATTAGAAGTGCAGGTTGCAATAGATCAGCAGGTGGCTCTTGGGGCCGATTTAAATAATAAAATAATGTTATTTTTAATTGCGACATTTATTATTTTATTATTAATTATTTTATATATATTAAAACGACAAGTGATATCTAGGTTATTAAATGTCTCGAACTCTTTAGATTCAATTACGGATGGTGATAATAATTTAAGTCAGCGTATTGATATTGACAATAATGACGAAATAGCCAAAATTTCAATTGCTTTTAATCGATTTGTTTCTAGGTTCGATCAATCAATTATTAATATTAAATCTGAAATGGGGCAACTTGTTAGTACTTCTAAAGATTTAACATTAATCGCGCGTACTACAGAAAAAAGTAGTCACAACCAAGAGACTGAAATTAATCAAGTTGCCGTGACAATGAATGAAATGAATAATATTACAACTGAAGTTGCTCGATTATCTATTGAAACCGCTCAACATACCGAACATACAGAAAAAGAAGCAGAAAAAGGCAAGAATCTGATCGAAAGAAATCATAAATCGATTGAAGAATTAACTATAAAAATGAAAGAAACTGCCCAGTCAGTATCAACATTAGAGGGGGATACACAAAATATAGGATCGGTGTTAGATGTGATACGCGGTATTGCAGAACAAACTAATTTACTTGCATTAAATGCCGCTATTGAAGCTGCACGAGCTGGTGAACAGGGGCGAGGGTTTGCGGTAGTTGCAGATGAAGTAAGAACGTTAGCCAGCCGAACACAAGAGTCTACTGAAGAAATTAACCAGATGATTAAACAACTACAAGATGGTGCCAAAGTTGCTGTGAGTACAATGGAGCAAAGTAATCAGAGTTTAGAAAATAGCCTGTCATTGTCTACGGAAATAAATGAATTAATTCAGAATATTGTGCAAGAAACTAACGATGTTGGTTCATTAAATTATAAAATTGAAAGTGCATCTTCTGAGCAAAATAAATTAAGTGAAGAAATTAATAAAAACTTAAGTAATATCTCAAATGCAGCTTCACAAAATAATGACTCGATTCAAAATTTACAAAAATCGGTTACGCAAATAGGCCAAACTATGCAGACTGTTAATGAACAGATATCAGGTTTTTAAATAACAAAATAATAGTTTTGATATATAAAAATTATCTTAATAAAAAAGTAATGTGTGTATTTTATTATGACAAGTATATGTTACGTTAATTAATATAGGGAACGAAAATGTAAGTTAACGAATAGGCTAGTGATTCCTATATTTAATTATCTCCAGTAATTATAATTAATCTGAAAAATAAAACAAATTTATAATTAACAAATAATATTCAGATGTTACAACTCACACCTGAATATTTGTATTTTAAATTACAGCAGTTTAATAATTTAACGTGACTAAACCTTGGCTTACAATGATTGTGATACCAAGAAATAAAGTAACAGCAGTATTAAGATTTTTATATTTTTTAAGTTTGTTGTTGCTCATTATGTTGCCTAGAAGGTAAGTTTTAATATAGAATAATTTAAGTGTTTTTATCCTAACATTATGTTTTTTATTTCAATGAACAATAAGTTAAATTAAGTTATGTTTATTTCGGTTATCGTCAAAATCCACTGTTGATCAACTTGATCGCTAGGTAAAATTTTGTAAGGGAGTAAATCACAGTTTTTGATACTGGTTTTCAGAATAAAACTTATACATATAAGCTATGTTTTAAATTGTGATGTTGTCTTAATCAATCAATTAAACAAACACATAATTACAAAACCATTGTCGACCCATACAGGCTCACAGTTCATCCTAGACAATCCCATCGTTACAAATATTTAAAATGTAATAATTTTCTGCTTTCCTGGATGTTCTTTAAAACTCATTACAATGTCTGCAACAACAATTTAAAACATATCCATGAAAACATGGCTCTATTTACAGTAATTCTTCTTTGGCTTTTAATGCACCAGTTGGCGCCTTCTCCCACGTTTTCCCTACTTTATTCGTTAATTGCCATTCAAATGGAAACAATACATCCCTAATTACCCTATTAATAAATGAATGACTAGTAGCTAAACTATGTTCATCGGATTGAGTTGCTTAGTCCTCACTTATTTTAAAGGGTTCATCATGAGTATTAAAAACGTATTAATTATCAAATCTTCACCAGCAGGTGATTCTTCTGTTTCTAACCAAGTGGCCGATGATTTTACAGCACAAATCAAAAACAAAGACGCTTCTATTAACGTGGTAGTGCGTGACTTGGCAGTAACACAAGCACCACAACTTGATTCAGCTACGTTGGGTGCATTTTTTACACCCGCTGATCAAGCCAGTGCTCAACAAATTGCCTTGAGCGCGCCTTCTATTGAATACATAGATGAGTTAAAAGAGGCGGATTTAATTGTGGTGGCCAGTGCTATGCACAACTTTAGTATCACCTCTTTATTAAAATCTTATGTGGATCAAATATGTCGTGCGGGTTTAACGTTTCATTACACGGCTAATGGCCCAGAAGGGTTGTTAACCAATAAAAAAGCATTAGTGATAGCAAGTGCTGGTGGTGATTACAGCCAAGACTTTATGCAAGCGATGGATTTTCAAACCCCATATTTAAAACAGATTTTTAAATTTGTGGGTGTAGACGATTTTACAGCAGTGCCCGTACAAGGTGTGGCTGGTGGTGGTGAAAATACAAGCAATATTATAGAAAACGCTAAACAAAAAATTAAGCAATTTATCAACACTCTTTAATCAACGCATTTCTTTCAACACATTTTAATAAACAGGTAAAAAGTATGACTCGTTTAAGTTATTTAAGTTTTATTATTTTAATGGCATTGATATTTTCTCTATCGCCTTTTGCTATTGATATGTATTTACCCGCGTTACCTAACATGAGTCAGCATTTTTCAACGTCGATTGATTTTATGGAAGGCACGGTTGCTATATTTTTATTGGGATTTGCGTTGTCGCAATTAATATTAGGTACCTTGGCTGACAGCGTAAATAAACAAAAATTATTAACAGTGGGTTTAATTGGTTTTTCATTGAGCTCAATTGCCATTGCGTTAGTGGATTCACCTACTTACCTTTTAATATTTCGATTCTTACAAGCGTTTGCTGGAGGCTCAGCAGTGGTTGTATTTGGTTTAATTCGTGAGCGATTTAACGATAGACAAAGTGCGCAGGTTATTAGTTACATAATGGCTGCGGTAGTAATTGCACCGATGATTGCACCTATTATTGGCGGGCAGGTATTAACTCACTTTAATTGGCAGGCTATTTTTTATGTATTAGCGGGTATTGCGCTGTTAAATGTCGTTTTGCAATTTGTATTATTTCGAAATGAAAAAATCGTAGTGAATGTACAAAAGAAACCACTGGATCTTAAAAATATATTGTCGGGTTATGCTCAAATATTAAAATCAAAACAAACCCTGTCGTTTATATTTGCAGGTGGATTTGCGTTTGCTGGTTTGTTTGCTTTTGTTGCGGGTTCGCCTTTTGTGTATATTGAATTTTTTAATGTACCACCCGATCAATATGGTTATTACGTTGCTTTAAATGCAGTAGCCATGATTGTTGCGAATTTATTAAATGCAAAAGTATTAGCCGATGTTGTTGCAATTAAAAAAATAAAAGTAGGAGCAGTCATCATTTTAATTGCCGGAATTTATTTAATTGTTAGTGCGGTTTTACACTTAAATATTTGGTTTATTGTAGTGGGTGTTGTGGTTTATATGTTTGCATTAGGTTTGATTTCATCTAATGCCATCGCCGGTGCGTTATCAAGTAAACCAGAATTAGCCGGTTTGATATCGGGAATCAGTGGTGTATTACAATTTGGATTAGGTGCGTTAGCCAGTTCCATTGTAAGTATCAGTGTTTCATCAGATGCAATTACAATGGCAGCAGTAATGTTTGTATGTTCGATTTTATCTTTTGTGTTTGCTTTGTTATTACAACAAGTCACTAAATAAATACTAAATGCTTTTAAATACAGATATATACTAAATGTAAATTAACCATCTTTTGAAGTGAGACTGATTATGATTATGAATATGAATACTGAATCAAAAAACAAACAATTAGTGATCGATGACATTATTTCAAAAACAAATGGTTCACCTGCGTATATGGATCATCACATACGCAGAAAGTTAGCACCGTTTGTATTGTTTGATGCCGGTCTAGTGCCTATGCCAAGTATGTTAGTTGATTGGCATTCACACTCAGGAGTGGCAACTATTTCATTACCATTTGAAGGTGTTATTTATCATAACGATTCAACACGTTTATTTTCTGAAATTAAACAAGATAACTCTACCATTAACAAGGCAATTAATAATGAACAAGCCATCCACAGTGGTGGCGCACAATGGATGGCGTCCGGTAATGGTATTTGGCATCGAGAGCGTGGAGAATCCATTGATAATAAATTGGGTTTAATACAGTCGTGGTTATTGTTACCACCAGGTGAAGAAAAAAATCAAGAAAATGGCGAACCAACATATAACGATTTACAAGATACAGAAATTAACCAAATAACCGATAAACAAGGTACAACAACCAAAGTATTAATAGGTCAGTTTAAATTAGACAATAAAGTAGTAAAAGGTAATTTAACAATACGAGACGATGTAAATTATTTTTATGTACATATTAAACAAGGCCAAACATGGCAGTTTGATATTCCAGAAGAATTTACACGTGGTTTGATGTATGTGACCAAAGGTAATGTGAGTTTAGATAAAAGTGAAATAGACACCGAACAATTAGCTATATGGTATGACTCAACTGCCAAAGTAAACATAACGACAAAAGAAGACAGTGAGTTTGTTTTTGCAGTAGCCAAACCATGGCCACATAAAATGGTAGTGAATTATGGGCAAGTGCATTCATCAAAACAAAACTTAGAAGCAGGCACTAAACAAATTAATAAAATAGGCGCTCAATTAAAATCTATTTTAAAATAAAAATATTTTCGAATAACACAAATTGTAGGTCGTGCTTCAGCGCGTTAAGGTGCGAATGAGAAATCAAGAAAGGTTACCTTTCGTAAGATTTATAACAGAGCGTTTAATTAATTGTCTTTTTGATGATTTTATTAATCATTTTCTAGATTAATAAAACTTAAAGAGCAACTTAATGATAATAGGCGGATCGTAAATCAAGAAAGGTTTCCTTTCGCCAGATTT
>JALJPK010000144.1 GCA_022968985.1 Pseudomonadales bacterium
GAAGGGTCGCATCCCCCACATCACTTACCACACAAATAATTGTATTATCTAATAACGATCCATCTACATCAGGTGTCGCGGCCATTTTATCAATGAACTTTTTAATTTCAGCCGACCATTTTGCTTTAGAGCTGGTATGAGCGGCCCCACCAATGTGCGATAAATCATGATCCCCTTTGTTTAACCCGGCATGTACCGTTGGTGACACTGAATTGGAATAACTAAACGCTATGGTACGAGTGATATTACAAGACAGCGCTTGAATGGCTAAATCTTGCTGTAAATCCGATATTGGAATCACATTATTAATTAAATCATTACGTTCTGTAATACCGCTTAAATCTATATTTGGTGTATTGCAGTTTATCGGCTTAACCACTGGTCCATTTGACGAATATTGTAGATTTAATTTTGATTCTAAAACTGACATAGCCTGCGCATGTTGATCTAATCGTCTTTTCTCTACCGCACCCAAAGAAGAAGACACTGCGTTTAACTGTTGGTTTATCACATCAAATATTTTTAATTGTGCATGTCTTTCATTCGGAACAGGAGCTGGATCTGACCCAGTATTAGCTGGAACACCACCAAAGAGTTCATCAAAACAAATACGTGGGTCATCTTTTGATTGCAGTCCAGTGCCTTGGTCCCAACTAATTTTGCGCGTATTATCTGCACCCCATTGCACATCAACACCCATTTGATAATGCGGCAGCGCAATTTGAGTGCTCGCTTTATTGGCCCAATCCTGTTTACCTAATAATACTTCAATTGACGAAGTATCAGGGGCAACTGACTCAGCGCCAGCATAACCTGTTAGACACTTATTTGTTCCGCCCTCATGTGTACCGGCTTCACCAAACATGGCTAACCCATCAATGAATACACACTTGTCATAAACAGATTGTAATGGTGCAGTTTGAGCTGGCAAAACAGCACTGCCAGCAACTGGGAAAAACAAATCGGGCACACAACCGTTGGGTGTGAATATAAATAATGTTCGCAAACGTTGTGTATTGTCAGCCGCCAATGCAGAGCGCGTTAATAATGAAAGCATTGAACCACAAGCCATTGAACCTGCTGTAATAGCTTTAAATAAAGATCGTCTATTCATTTTTAGTTACTCCTATTATTGACGGTTTAAGAAATTTTTGACACTCACAGATTTAATCCACAACCCAGCAATACCCTCTGCGCTATTCCACCTGCCATGCACATCTGCTGGTGCACAATCATCCACCTGCTCAACACCTTGCATATATATTTGAAATTGCTGCGCGATACATTGCTCAACTGTTGTCAACCCTTGTGTTGCCAAGAGTGCAGATAAACCATTTGTGCCTGCAAAAATATGTTCATCTGAATCCGCATAATTATTTAAACTTCTTAAAATACCTGCGTCGGATACGGGTAGATTATTACCTTCAACGGTTCGGTATTGACCAATACCATCGTAAAACTCAAAACCAAATCCTAGGTCATCAATTTTATCATGACAGCTAGCACAGGCAACATTACTAGAATGTTGACTGAAACGATCACGTGTAGATGCATTGGCATCAACTGGTCCCAAGTCTGGCACCGCAGGGGTTGGACCGAAATTTTGACAAAGTAATCGAGTTCTTACCATCACCCCACGTGCAATTGGATTAGAAGAATTAGTTTTACCATATTGAGTTAACAGTGCAGCTAAATTTAAAATACCACCACGTTCGTTATTCACAACCACTTCATCAAATCCATTATTGTCTACATTTGGAAACCCATAAAACTGAGCTAAAAGTGAATTTACAAATGTTTGATCGGCAGTAAATAAATGATCTACACCAGTAGTGGTAGAGGTTAATGCCTTACCCATAAATAATCTAAATTCTTCATCCATTGCCTCTCCAAGCTGCTTGCTATAGTTAGGGTAACCACTTGCATCATTATATTGCGCAATGGATTCAACCTTTAACCATTGCTGTGCAAAACGTGCAAATTGCGCTTGAGCTAAAGGCGATAACATCAAACGACTCGCCTGTTCTTCTAATTGCACATTGGATGTTAATAAATTATTTTTAGCTTTATCCAGCAAAATATCATCTGGTGAGCTGCCTAAAAAAGTATAAGACAACAGGCTGGCCACTTCGTATTGAGTCAGAATGCCGTTTTCACCCAATTCAGTTCGATATAAAAAATGGGTAGACGACAACATGGCTTGAATTACAAATTGTGTACCCTGTGTATTATCAGATCCTTGCGCAAATAATGTTTTATAAGTCAGCTGTTCATCATTGGTTAAAGGGCGCCTAAACGCTTTTAAACCAAATACAGGTACAAATTGATCCGCACAGTTCAACATATCGTTTGACGAACACTGATTAATCGAAGCTGTGTTGCTAGATTCAGCAATATCTTTTGCAGCATCCCAATAAGCCTGCATAGCAGAAACAGTTACCGCACCAGCTTGTGCATTATTTTTATAACCTTCTACTTTCGGGTCGTCACCAAATTTATTAATTTTGCTGTTTATATCCGACCGATTTAAAAGTGAATTAACAGTTAACACATACTCATCATTGGTTAATTTACGCAGTCTTCGTGGCAGCACCTCTGTAATACCATCTGTACAGCTTAACTCCATTTTAAACGTCATTAACCAAGCGGCAATTTTGTCAGCACAGTCATTAATACATTCATCGGAACTATCCGTTTTTGTAGGCATTGTTGTTTTTATCAATTCACTCATACTGTTATGTGAAAAGTTTTCGAATAAAATAGGTTGCGTGTCGAGTTCACCATGATCCCCATGACACCCCCAGCAATTAGCCGACTTATAAAGTAACTGCCCTTGCGTAATACTCTGCTGCTGTTGCGATAAAACAGATCCGGACAAAATAAAATTTTGAGTGACACTTAATACTTCATTTTGACTATTAATAATATTTAAGGTCACACTATGATCCCCTGCACCTGCAAAGGTATGAGACGTTACAATTTCATTACTTGTATGGTTATCAGAAAACGACCACATATATTGATAAGTTTCATTTGGGTCTAAAGTCGAAGTTTTAGGACTCATAGAAACCGAAAGCCCATCTTGTTCAATTAAAAATTTAGCTTCCAATGTTTCAGGTGTTCGATCGATAGATAATAACCAAGTTGCAATATTTGAAGCACAGTCATTAATACAATCTTCTGTTAAACCAATTATTTTAGGCATAGTGTCTTCAATTTCATCAGTTAATGACAGCTGTGTATGCATTAAAAAACTCAATGGCGTAGTGCCATCTGCCCCGTCCATTCCATGACAGCTTGTGCAATTGGCAGATTGATACAACAACCCACCTTCATTAATATTATTTTGTTCCTGAGACAAAACCGAACCTGACATAGTAAAAGTTTGAGTGGTGCTTAACACTTCATTTTGGCTATTAATAATATTTAAGGTCACAGTATTAATACCTGCATTTAAAAAGGTATGCGAAGTAACGATCTCATTACTTGATTGCTTATCAGAGAATACCCACAAATATTGATAAGTTTCACTTGGATCTAAAGATGAACTTTTAGGACTCATAGAAATTGAAAGTCCATTTTGTTGAATAATAAATTTAGCTTGTAATATTTGAGGTGTGCGCTCGATGGACAATAACCAAGTTGCAATACGATCTGCACATTGATTAATACAATCTTGTGTCAAACCAATGTCTACAGGCATTGTTAATTCAATAATATTTGATAACGAGGCTTGATCATATTGCGTAAAAGTAAGTGGTAAAATACCACCTGAGCCATCAACACCATGGCAATTTGCACAACCCGCCATAACATACAACATTTCACCCTCTAGTATTTGTGTTTGCTCTAAAGGCAGGGCATTACCTGTTAATACAAAATTTTGAGTGGACGAAGAACTCACACCTTGAGCATCAGTCATAATTAACGTTGCACTTTGCTCTCCATCTACAATAAAAGTATGCGACGTTATTTTTTCAGCACTCGTAAATCCATCCGAAAAAACCCATTCGTATGTGTATTCAACAGCATCGTTTTGTTTTGAATTCGTTGCATCTACAACCACAGTTAATCCATTGCTTTCAACATTACTTACCGACTGAAAATCATCATTATTGCCACCCTGTTCAATACTAGTGCTAGTGCTAGTGTCACTTTGATCAATACTAGTACTTGTGCCACTTTGATTATTAGCCGCGTTATCATTGACTGAATCTGATGAACATGAGGTGATAACTAAAGCAGAAAAAATAAATATGGAACTGATTAACGTTTTTATTAAAACAAACCTTGATGCTGTTTTTTTATCTACACAGTGAGTAGAAGTATTCATAATTAAAATCCCTAAGAATTAGAATGAAAAAGTTAATTAATAATATCACTCAATTTAATGCCACCTTTTTTAATCCGGCATAAGGGCAGTGCTATCATATTTGCGATTATAAGAGTAAATTGCATTATCACCGTGTGATGAGTCACAAATTTATGTGCCTAGTAACTAAATAGTATTATTTGCGTACTGTTTAGCATTTGTTTAGTTATACAAATAATAGATATTCACCGATATAAATACACAAAAAAAACAATAAAGCATTATTAACAATACATTGTGTACTTTTTACATAACGCATTTAAGTTGAGCATACGAAAAAATAATCACATTCCCTTTTGAAGTGATTCGAGTCTTTTATTTTTTGTGTTGTATTAATGCATATTTATTAAAACTAAATAAATATTACCAACAATAATTTAAGACAAATTTTAAATCCCCTATGAATAAGGCAAAGGTTTAACATGACATTTCAACGAATAATGGGCATCGAAGTTTCAGATAATAACCAATACGACATTTACCGCGAACAGATGGAACCTCTTTTATTAAAAGCCGGCGGCGCTTTTGGTTATGACTTTAAAATTGAACAAGTGCTTCGTTCAAAAACAAACAACCCTATTAATCGAGTGTTTACGATAGAGTTTCCAAGTCAACAAATAATGGACGTTTTTTTTACAAGTGATGAATATATTGTGATCAGAGACAATCATTTTGATAAAAGTGTGTCGAGTAAAACTGTAATTGCTTTGTTTGCAACGGACGATTAATAAAATGATCAATCAAAACGAAAAACCAAATGCCGTACAAGATAAATGGGACAGTTATCCTAGACCTATTCAATTAATAATGGATACCATTCGCCAACAAGTATTTAAAGCAGCGAACGATTTAAACATTCAAAGTATTAAAGAAACTTTAAAATGGGGTGAACCCAGTTATTTATGTAAAACAGGCAGCACCATTCGTATTGATTTTAAAACTAAAACACCAAATAAGTGTTATGTGTTTTTTAACTGCAAAAGTAAATTGGTAGAAACAATTAAAGAAGTATACTCAAAAACCGACAATCTTGAATTTGATGGTAATCGTGCTCTTATTATGGATATTAATCAGCCGATTGATTTAGATGTATTACGGCATTGTTTTGTCTTAGCATTAAATTATCACAATATAAAAAACTTACCCTTATTAGGTGTTTAAATGTCTAACCCCATCATTTCAAAATTAACATCAAACGATAAACAAAATGTGTTTGATTTAATACAAAACAATAAAGTGATGAATTTTTTGGGCCCACGTAGAGCATTAACGGATGACGAAGCTCTAAATTGGTTTAAAAAAGAATTTAATGAACAGTCTCGATTCACTTTTAGAACAGCGGACACATTAGAGTTGATTGGGTTTTGCGGAATATCTGAAGTCGACAGGGTTGATGATTTTGCTTATTTTTTGCGAGAAAAATTTTGGGGTAAAGGGTTTGCCACTCAAATGTGTCAAATTGCAATTAAACGATTAAAACAGAATTTTGATTTTGACGAAGTAAGAGTATTTATTGCGGATGATAATATTGGAAGTTTAAAACTGGCTAATAAACTAAACTGGATACCCATACAAAAAGACATCAACGAATTTGAAACAGGTACAGTGTTTCATATTCGTTGATGTCTTTTTAAAGTACTATTAATTATTATTAAATTAATATTTTATTCAGATGCTTAAATCAACTATTAAGACTCCCTAATCCAACTTTTCAAAATTTTATTTATTTTAATTCATTTGCACCTTTATACATCACCAGTGCACGTCTACCTGTACGACAAAAACCTAATGTTTTTTCATTTATTTTTAAAAACTCTAATAATGTCGTTTTATATTTTTCAGCATAAATAGGTGTCATCATCGGTAAGTGTAAAAATTTTAGACCTAATTTTTCACATTCAATTTTTAAATCCTGCGCCATTGGTTGATCGGGCTCTTCATTGTCTGGACGATTACACACAATAGAATCAAAACCTTCTAGTTGTAGGTTTTCTAAATCGTCTACTTCAATTTGTGCGGTTACAAAAAAGACTTTATCTATTTGTTCAATGTTCATATTTTTTATCCTCTAAAAGAATTGGATTGTGTATAAGTCACTGCATTATGGGTATTTAAATTGACAGTTATTATCTCAACAATCACTTAAACCACTTAGTTTTAATACGTCTTCTATTTGAGCGGTTATAAAAAAACGTTTGATTAATTTGTTTAATATTTCTATCCCCTCTCTAAAATATGGGATTGAGCATAAGTCACTGCGTTATGTGTATTTAAAAATTTACAGTTATTATCCCAATAACCACTTAGTTTTAATACATCTTTTACTGGACCTTTTATAGAACTAAATACTAAATTTATATTTTGTTTATTTAACTGCTCTTTTAACGTCGTTAATACAGTGACTGCACTTGAATCAATTTGATTAATCGCACTGGCATCCACCACTACAGTATGAATTTCTCTTGTTTTAATTGTTTTATTTAAAATAGACAAAACAGTTACTTTAAAAAAAGTGGCATTGGCGTAATACAATTGTGCGTCCATTCTAACCACTAACACTCCCTTTTGCTGTTTAGCCTGTTTAAAACGTTGTATGTTTCTATAGTCATCACATTCGTTCAGCTTACCTAAAATTGCAACATGTGGCCGACTGGTTTTATATACAAACCAAATAACCGAAACAGTGACACCTACAATCACCCCTTCTTTAATACCTAAAAACCAAGTGGCGGCAATTGTTATTAATAACAAAACCAAATCTTCTTTTTTGACTGTCCATAAATGTTTGATTTCTTTGATGTCGATCAAACTTATTACCGCCATTATAATCACAGCGGCTAACGTGGGTTTGGGTAAATAATAAAAAATAGGCGTAAGAAACAACAAAGTGATCGCAATTAATAAAGCAGTAATAATCGACGCTAACTGTGTATTAGCACCTGCATTAGCATTGGCGGCGGTTCGTCCAAAGCCACCGGTAACAGGGAATATTTTAAAAAACGAACCGATTAAGTTAGCCAACCCTAAGCCAACTAAGTCTTGGTTAGGATAAAGGTCGTATTTGTTTTTGATGGCGTATTTTTGTGCAACCGAATACGATTCCATAAAACCAATTAAAGAAATGGTAATGGCAAAAGGTAATAAAGTACTAATTTGTTCCCAGGAGAAACTAGGCACTGTAAAAACAGGTAAACCTGTTGGAATTTCACCTACAATTTGAACACCCAAATTATTTAAATCAAAAAACCAAGTGATTAACGTAGTGACAAAAACAGCAATTAAAGCACTGGGAACTAAAGCGTGCATTTTTTTACTTATTATTAAAATCAAAATTGAGAGCAAACCTAATAACAGGCTGAGTAAATGAATCGTTGAGATATTAATAATCAATAACTGGATCGTTTCGATTAACCCATCTGATCGTGGTATGTTAATGCCAAATAATGCTTTTAATTGAGACACCACAATAATAACGGCCGCGGCACTGGTAAAACCAGAAACCACAGGATGTGATATAAAATTAGTTAAAAACCCAAGTCGAAACACTCCCATCAATAGTTGAATCACTCCCACCATCAAAGATAGTGTGAGCACAATCGATACATATTCAGCAGAAAACGGCAGCGCCATTTGTGATACACCTGCACTGATCAATAACGCCACCATAGCGGCAGGGCCCACTGCCAATTGATGTGAACTACCAATAAATGCATAAATAATTAACGGCACTATTGAAGCGTACAAGCCAATAATAGGCGGCAGCCCCGCTAACAATGCATACGCCATAGCTTGCGGCACCAGCATAACTGCAACTGTCAACCCTGCCACAATATCACCGACTAACCACTTAGACTGATAATTGAATATACGACTATTTTTCAAAAACAATTTAAGCATGATCACATCTTTTAATGATTAGTATTCAATACCCTAGTACAAGGAATATGCCAAAACAGTAACTTTATATTTTTTATCGTTATCACCCACATAATCAAGACACAGGTATGGCACCGATATGGTTTGTTTAGTTTTTAAGCCATTAATTGAATCACAGCAATACAATAACGTTTCAAATTATGGAACATAGTTTTAAATTTTTAAGCATAACTTTGTTTTCAAATCACCAACGATCACCAAAACATATAAAAATCTACATTTCTAAATAACTACAAGGCCTATATTAAAGGGGTGCGCAGTAACGGCTATTTTTTATTAGTTAAAATATCAAATTTTATCAGCGTTGGCATATTAATTGATACCGACTGAATAAATACTTACAAACACCTCTGATTCGGAGCACATAAATGAACATCCACGCTTTATATGACGAACAAACATTTACATTAACTTATATTGTTTATGACCCTAATACCAAAGACGCCATCGTGATTGATCCCGTATTAGATTACCAAGCAATGGGCTCTAAAATAGAAAACATCTCATTTAACAATGTACTTAATTTTTTACAACAACATGATTTAAATTTGCATTATGTATTAGAAACCCACGCCCATGCAGACCACCTTTCATCGAGCCAGTTATTTAAAGAGTTTTACCCAAAAAGCAAAATTGCAATCAGTGAACATATTCGTGAGATTCAAAAAACCTTTAATGTGATTTACAACTTATCAAATCAACAAACAGATGGTTCACAATTTGATGAACTAATAACAGACAATCAAGATTTAGAAGCTGGCAGTTTAAAAATCAAAGCCTTAGCTACTCCAGGCCATACACCTGCTTGTTTATCTTATTTAATTGAAGATGCTGTATTTACAGGGGATTCATTATTTATGCCTGATTACGGCACTGGCCGATGTGACTTCCCTAAAGGTGACGCCACTAAACTGTATGATTCTGTGCATAATGTGTTATATCAATTAGATGAAAATACACGAGTATTTGTGGGCCACGATTATTGCCCTAATGGACGTGAATTAAAATTTGAGACATCTATAAAAGAATCAAAAACATCAAATAAACAACTTACTGAAAATACTAGCAAAGAAGAGTTTGTTATAATGCGCGAAACTCGTGACGCAACTCTGAGCGCCCCAAAACTTTTATTCCCAAGCATCCAAGTGAATATTGAAGCAGGTCGTTTACCTAAAAGTGAAGACAACGGTAAACATTATTTAAAAATCCCATTAAATCTAACATTTAGCTCTTTAAGCTCTAACAACAGGTGAGATAACTTATGACAATTGTAAATTTTACTCCTTATGCGGCACTTTTTGGCGGCGCTTTAATAGGATCAGCAGCCGCCATTTTGTATTTATTTAAAGGCCGTATCGCTGGAATATCTGGTATTTTTGGAGGTATTTTATTACCTGATAAAACCGACCTTTCTTGGAGAGTTGTATTTATAGCAGGCATTATTATTGGTGGCTTTATTTGGAATTTAATAACAGGTGAAGGCAAAAATATCACCGCGGCAGTTGAGCCTTTATGGATCATTATTGCTGGCTTAATTGTTGGAGTAGGTACCACGTTAGGTTCAGGCTGCACCAGTGGTCATGGTATTTGTGGTATCAGTCGTTTTTCACCTAGATCTATATTTGCCACGTTAACCTTTATGGCCACGGGTTTTATTTCAGTGTTTATTATTCGACATTTATTAGGTTAAGGGTGTTAATAGTTATGAAATTATTTATCACGTTAATTGGTTTTATTAACGTATTTATTATTAGACATTTATTAAGTTAAGGGTAATCAGAATTATGCAGTTGTTTATTGTATTAATTGGTTTTATTAGCGCATTTATTATTAAAAATTTATTAGGTTAAGGCATTGAACGTTATGAAGTTGTTTATTGTATTAATTGGTTTTATTAGCGCATTTATTATTAAAAATTTATTAGGTTAAGGCATCGAACGTTATGAAGTTATTTATTGTATTAGTTTCAGGGATTTTATTTGGATTAGGTTTGTCATACGGGCAAATGATTGATCCAAATAAAGTCATTAATTTTTTAGACATTACAGGCACTTGGGACCCTAGTTTAGCATTTGTAATGGGTGGTGCTTTGGTTGTGAATATTGTCGCTTTCCACTTTACTTCAAAACGAAAACGCCCGCTAATTGCTGGTGAAACATTCCGTAAACCCAGCAAACAAGATATCGACAAACCATTATTAATTGGAGCTGCATTATTTGGTATTGGTTGGGGGATTGCAGGATATTGCCCAGGGCCGATGTTTGCTAGTGTCAGTTTTGCAGGATCCAGTGTTTGGTTGATTATTGTTGCTTATTCGGTTGGTACATTGGTCACTAAACTTGTCATCAAATACATCAACAATCAGAAAATAAAAACAGATATTGCTTAATCAGATTAAGTATTAAGCTCGTAATTAAATAACTATCAAAAAAAATCCCAGTTCAATTACTTGAAATGGGATTTTTTGGCTTTATAGAACACTTAAATTATTCGGCTTCGATTTTAGCAAGTAACTCAGTTAACGTCTTTTCATCAAATTTATAATGCTCAAACGTATAGATATTGTTTGCCCAATACCCACCTAATTTTTTGAAGTTCTTAGGATCTTCAATCAGGTTTTTAATTTGTTGATGCAACTCTTGGGTACTTGGTCCACGGGTAATAAATTTACCGTTTTCAACCATGTCTTTTGCTTCTTTGATTTTAGAGTTTAGATCTTCAGGTGCCGCATTAACAATACCTTTAAGTGTGTCTAATAAAATCTCTTCTGTTGTTTTCATGTTCTTACTGCCTATATATTTATATTTAGATATTTACTTAACGTTAGTTTGTTAAGTATTTGCAAATTATGCATATGATAACCAGTTTTCATAAAATTTCACACCAACAAATGAAGTGTAAGTCTCAAAAGCCAAATTGCAGACACAAAAAAGCAAGCTTAAGCCCACTTTTATATATTAAATACATCACAGCCTAATTTCATAAATTATCAAGTGTAAGCCTCAAAAGCCAAATTGCAGACACAAAAAAGCAGACCTAAGCCCGCTTTTATAATTTAAGACAACCTGAAAGTAACTTTCAGGTTGCGATTAAATTGTGTTATTCATAAAACACTTATTAAAGTACGAATACTGAAGATGTATTTGTACCCGTTCCTACTAATGCACCAGAAACAGTCACAATAGTATCGCCAGCTTTAGCTAAACCAGTTTTTATCGCTAATTCTTTAGCTGCAACATAGAAATCATCGCTATTTGCAAAAGTTTCAACAACTTCAGCATCTACACCTTTAGTTAGGCATAACTGTGGAGCTGTTTTAGCATTAGTTGTTGACGCTAAGATGTGAGCTTTAGGGTAGTATT
>JALJPK010000145.1 GCA_022968985.1 Pseudomonadales bacterium
TAATACGTCCACCAACAGGCGAGACCATCGTGGCTTTAGCGTCAGCAGCTGCAAATGCTTGCTCTTCACAAAACATAAGTGTCACGTTGCAGTGAATACCCTGTGCTTCAAGTTCTTTTGCTGCTTGAATACCTTCCCAAGTTGCAGCTACCTTAATTAATATTCTGTTTGAGTCGATGCCTGCTTTTTTGTATAAATCAATTATGCTTAAAGCGTGTGTGATTGTTTTTTGTGTGTCGTAAGAATATCTTGCGTCAACTTCGGTAGAGACTAAACCTGAAATGCTGTTAACAATACTTGATCCAATTTTAACTAATAAAGCGTTTGTGATGTCGCTGATTTCTGTAAATTCTTTACAAAGTGCTTGGATGGTTTGGTCGTAACTACCAGATTGAATGGCTTTTAAAACCAAAGAAGGATTGGTTGTTGCATCCATTGGATTTAATCGTTGGATGTCGTCTATGTTGCCAGTATCTGCCACAATATCTGTCATTTTTTGTAATTGATTTAAAACGTTCATTTGAAACTACCAAGTAAATAATGAGTGAATATGCCTCTTATACTTACTTGAAATATTGTTGTTGTAAAGACTTTTTAAGCTTGCATGAGAACTTCTGCATTCTTCTTCAGCCATTGTTCAGCTTTTTTTGTGTGATCACAAAGGCTGTCTACTAAAGCCCAAAACTTTTTTGAATGATTTTTCTGGGCTAAGTGCGCTATTTCATGGCATATCAAATATTCTAATATATGGGGTGGGGCCATTAATATAATCCAATTAAATTGCAATTTTTGGTCGTGGGTGCAATGTCCCCATTTGGATTTTGTTCGTTTGCAGGTGATGGCTTTGACATTCACTTTATATTGAATTGGAAAGCGGCTGAGGCAGTGATCAACTAAATCGGGCATCATACGTTTTGCTTGGTGCTGTAGCCATTTTAAATATTGTTGTTGGATATTTTGGTTGTCGTATTCTCTCGCTTTTAAAGTTATTGTATTTTCAGTTAATATTCCGATATTGTGTTGTTGAGTGTCGCATTTAATTTGATACTGCTTGCCCATATACCAAACAAAACCATTTTGACTATAAGTATTAAATACTATGTCGGGTAAGGTGTTGGTGAGTTTTCGTTTGATCCAAGTTTGTTTGCTTATTACGAATTCATGAATAGTTGAGGGTTTTATTCCAGCGGGGGCTTTTACGATTACGTCTTGAAAGTTTATTTGAATGGAGAGGGGTAGGCGTTTATTAGAAAATTGAATAAGATATTCAATACCATTGGGTAAAGTGTAAATCATCGTTTTAATGGTTCGATCAGATATTCTAATCCGTTAATTCTAATTTCTAGCATTAAATTCATTAATTCACCAAGTTTACCTGATGGTAAGCCTTTTTTCGCAAACCATAAAAGGTAGTGCTCAGGAATGTCACAAATTAATTTACCTTGGTATTTACCAAAAGGCATGCTCATTTTTGTGGTTTCTAAAAGAAGTTCTGGGGACATATAAATTGCTTAGAAATGAGGCAACATCCGAAGATGTTGCCTTACTGATAATTATTAGAAGACTCTAATAATTAATTAGACGTTTCATCTTTCATCGGAACTGGATTGTTCAAGTTCGATGCGGCTTCTAATGCACGGCGTTTTACTTCACGAGGATCATTATAAGCGCGTTTACGAATACGAGGTTTTACTTCTTCAGTTTTAGCTTTAGAAGGAATTGTCGCTTTAGTTATTTCAACTTTAGGCGCTTCAACTTTCGCTTCGACCTTCGGTTCAACTTTCGTTTCAACTTTCGTTTCAACTTTCGTTTCAACTTTCGTTTCAACTTTCGTTTCAACTTTCGTTTCTACCTTTGGTTCAACTTTCGTTTCTACCTTTGGTTCAACTTTAGCTTCTACCTTCGGTTCAACTTTAGCTTCTACCTTAACTTCTGTTTTAGCCTGTTCAGCTTTTGGCTCAAATTTCGCTTTAACAGGAGTCTTCACTTCAGCTATGTTTTCAGCTTTAGGTGCTTCTACTTTTTGTTGTACCTTAACTTCTGTTTTAGCTTCAACTGGTGTTTGAACTGTATTTTTAGAATCAACAACAGCAGTGTTGTTTTCCTCTAAAAAAGTACCTGAATCAGATGGCTTAGTTTCAGGTTTGTTCTCAGGACGCTTACGACGATTTGGATTACGTTGTTTGCGGTTAGAGCCAATTTCTTTATTGTCGATACGGCCTTGGTCTTCGCGTTCCGGGCGACGGTTTTTAGACGGTGCTACTTTTACTGGGCTGTCTTTTACGTCAGTGCGGTTGTTGGTGCGTCGATTATTAGGGCGTGTCTCTTTTTTGTTTTTGTTACGATTTGAATCTTTTTGTTGAGGCTTAGATTCAGTATTGTTTTTTTCAATGCTGTCCGTTTTAATATCGTTTTTATTATCATAACGAGGGTTACGGTTATTACGAGTATTACGGTTGCGATTGTTATTTTGTTTTCTGTTATTAGGGCGACGATTAGTATACTCATCTTTTTTCGTAGTATTAGTAGTGCTTTTTTCTTCGGTTTTATCTGAAGAGAAAAGTGACTTAATCTTGGACCATAATCCACCAGATGTTTTTGTTGTTTTATCAGTAGATGTACTAACAGAAGCGCTAACTGGTGAAGGTGCATTTGCAATAGTTGATTGAATAGCAGCAGTTTGCGTGCTTGGTTTATGCTGTAATACTTCTTCTTGTTCAGCGTTAGTATTATCTTCAATCTTGATCGCAAAACTATCTTCAGGGTTTGAAACGGAATCGTCATCATCACGCAAACGAATCACTTCATAATGAGGTGTTTCCATATGAGGATTTGGTACGATTAATACATGTACTTTATTACGTTTTTCAATTTCGTAAAGCACATCACGTTTTTCGTTTGAAAGATAAGTCGCTACTTGTAAAGGTACAATAGTACGAATTTGCGCAGTACGTTCTTTAGCAGATTCTTCTTCAATTAAACGTAAGATTGCTAATGATAAGGATTTCACATCACGGATTGACCCTTGACCAGAACAGCGAGGGCAAGTAATGCCGTTTGATTCACTTAAAGATGGACGCAAACGTTGGCGTGACATTTCTAATAAACCAAAACGCGAAATACGACCAATTTGGATGCGGGCACGATCTGCTTCTGCGATTTCTTTGATTTTGTTCTCAACTTCACGTTGATGGCGAGATTGTGCCATATCGATGAAATCAATTACGATTAATCCACCCATATCACGTAATCGTAATTGGCGAGCGATTTCTTCAGCAGCTTCAATATTCGTATTAAAAGCGGTTTCTTCGATGTCCGTGCCTTTAGTTGCACGAGCGGAGTTGATATCAATTGAAACTAACGCTTCAGTTGGATCAATTACAATTGATCCACCAGATGGTAATTTAACTTCACGTTGAAAAGCTGTTTCGATTTGAGATTCAACTTGGTAACGATTAAATAGTGGCACATCGTCTTCGTAGAATTTCACACGTGATTCATAATGCGGCATTACTTTACGTAAAAATTGAATCGCGTAATCGTAAGTTTCTTTGTTATCGATTAATACTTCTGAGATGTCTTTGCGTAAATGATCACGAATTGAGCGCATGATGATATTGCTTTCAGCAAGGATCAAAAATGGCGCAGGTTTTTTCTCGTTTTCTTCTTTGACTGAGTCCCAGATAGATAACAAGAAATTTAAATCGTTTTGAAGATCGTCGCTAGATTTACCAATACCAGCTGTACGAACGATGATACCCATTCCTTTAGGGATACTTACACCATTTAAAGCTTCGCGCAATTGTTGGCGTTCTTCGCCTTCAATACGGCGTGAAATACCACCAGCACGGGAGTTATTAGGCATTAATACTAAATAACGACCGGCTAGGCTGATCATGCTTGTTAAAGCGGCGCCTTTATTTCCACGCTCTTCTTTATCAACTTGAACAATGATTTCAGTACCTTCAGCGATCGCTTCTTTAATAGATATGCGACCAGAGGCAGAACCAGGTTTGTAGTACTCTCGAGAGATTTCTTTCAGAGGTAAAAACCCATGACGATCAGCTCCGAAGTCTACAAATGCGGCTTCTAAGCTAGGTTCAATTCTTGTGATTCTACCTTTGTATATGTTGGCTTTTTTTTGTTCACGAAAACCTGATTCGATATCAAGGTCATACATGCGTTGTCCGTCAACAAGGGCAACACGCAACTCTTCAGATTGAGTTGCATTGATTAGCATTCTTTTCATGCGATATTACTCGTTTAGAACAAGTAAACACTTATTAGGTCTATGCTTGGAAATTTATATACCAGCGCTCACGCGCACCCCAGATTTAGTACCTCTGGTGGTTATTGTCACTTTGGTCCCCTTTAAAGGCGCCAAATAAGACTATTTTGATTGTGTAAATAAATTGGCCCGATGTCATCTAGTCATGCGGATAGAGTTTAATTAGAAATAATTAACAACTGAATATTATGATGATTCAGGTTTTCTATTTACTCTTTTTAGTTATGGTTTTATTGGTGCGCATTGGCTACCGTAACTCATAATTGTCCGCTGCTTGCATCAGCACAAACCATTAACAAATGAATGCTTGTTATGATTTTGGTTATAATTATATTGGCTATTTGCCGCTCTTGGATCGCTAATAACTACGCGAAACGATCAAAATTTAATCAATACAGCTGATCTTTTCCAAGGTTGAAGGAATATAGCAGTAAAAACATCATGCTTCAAACATCTATATGCATTAAACTACACACATGAGTAAATTAGATCCCAAATTTAGTAAAGTCCAGTTACTGGAAATAGATGAAAATCATCACAATCAACGAATTGATAATTATTTGATCACGCTATTAAAACGCGTGCCAAAAAGTCATATTTATAAACTTTGCCGAAAAGGCGAGGTGCGTGTTAATAAAAAACGCATCAAACCTGATTATCGATTACAAGATGGTGACATTGTTCGCCTAGCACCTGTAAAAGTCGATGAGAGAAAGGTCAGCCCTATTGCAACTGCAGGGTTGTTTATGAAAGATCAAATCATTGATAGTATCCTATATCAAGATGATCACATTTTAGTGATCAATAAACCTTCAGGCCTAGCTGTACATGGCGGGTCGGGGATTAGTCTTGGTTTAATCGAATCGCTGCGTCAGATTTTTCCTGAACAACGTTACCTTGAGTTAGTGCATCGCCTAGATCGCGATACATCAGGTGTTGTGTTGTTGGCTAAAAAACGTTCAGCATTAACCTATTTACATGAATGCTTTAGAGCTAAAAAAGTAAATAAACAATATTGGTGTTTAGTAAAAGGTTCTTGGCCAAATAGAATCTCTTTAGTTGATGCTCCACTTAAAAAGAATGATCTACAAGGCGGAGAGCGTATTGTAGTAGTTGATCCAGAAGGTAAATCATCTCAAACCCGTTTTCGTATTGTGAAAAAATATGAAGGTTATACTTGGGTTGAGGCATCGCCGATTACTGGGCGAACCCACCAGATTCGTGTGCATTGTGCGAGTCAGAACCATCCAATTATTGGTGATTCTAAATATTGTGATGAAGTAGATAATAAAAAAGGGCGAAAAGTGGGCGTAAAAAGATTGTATTTACACGCCGCATCTCTTCGTTTTCCACACCCAGATACACGTGAGCCAATGGAAATAAAAGCTCCACTTGATAAAAAATTAGTACAGGTACTAAACGAGTTGCCTGAAAAAGAAGCTCTTAATGTAAAAGGTCGCAGACGATAGGAAAATAACATGCTGAATGATTCAAATACTGAAAACCCACAAGCAACACCACAAAACAGTGATCAATTAAAGGTAATGTCTAAACAAATTGATATGTTGGGATTAACCCTTAACCAAGTAATAAAAGAGCAACGTACTGGCAGGCGCTGGAAAGTAGGGCTCAGAATAGTTAAATATGTTTTGGTAATGCTTGTTATTTTTTCAGTGATTGGATCGATCGGTCAAAATATGGAATCTGTGCCAAATAATACTGGTGGTCATATTGCTGTAGTGGCTGTTAAAGGCATGATTGCTGAAGGGGAGCAAGCAAATGCAACTGACTTGAATAATGCGTTAAAAAAAGCATTTTCAAATAAAGACAGTAAAGCGATTGTGTTGTTAATTAACTCTGGAGGTGGATCACCTGTTCAATCTAATTATGTAAATAATGAGATTTATCGTTTAAAAGCAATCTACCCAAATAAAAAAGTATACGCTGTGATTACTGACACAGGTGCAAGTGGTGCATACTTTATTGCAGTTGCGGCAGATGAAATTTATTCTGACCCTGCAAGTATTGTTGGTTCAATAGGGGTGACGGCTGCGGGTTTTGGTTTTGAAGGTTTAATTGGCAAGTTGGGTATTGAGCGTCGTAAGTTTACTTCAGGTGAACACAAAGGGTTTTTAGATCCGTTCTCGCCTGTTAACGAAGAAGAAAGTGCTTTGTTTGCACAAACACTACTAACAGTACATGAGCAGTTTATTGCAAAAGTAAAAGAAGGTCGTGGTGATCGCTTAGTTGAGAATGATAAAATGTTCTCAGGGTTGTTTTGGAGTGGTGAACAGGCTTTAGAATTGGGTTTAATAGATGGTTTTAAAACGCTGGGTGATATTTCAAGACAATACGATAACGCTAAAATTGTTGATTTCACAATTAAACGTGACCCGTTAGAGAAGTTTTTAGGTAACATAGGTGCACGTGTGTCTATGCAAGTTATTAGTGAACTTTCAAACAATAAAACGCAAATACAATACTAGTTTAGAAAACGAAAAGATTATGCGTTTTCACCTTCTTCGTCCTCATCCACTTGCTTAAAAGTAGTAAGTGGGTAAGCGTCTATTGGCTCTTCTTTTTTCTTTTTCTCTTTCTTTATCTCTTTATCTTGAGCATTAAATATTTTAGATATTTTAATCGATATGTTTTTAATCTGTTCTGATTGATCATCAAATGACACTTCAGTATTTAACAATAATTCTTTGGCGTGTTTGTAATATGAAGCCGCGGTTATTTTGTCTTGTTTGTGTTCACATTTGCCACCTTGCATCATAAAAGCATTCACTTCTATTTGAACCTTAAGTTGTCTAAGGCGAGCGATGTGTTCGGATGCTTCTAATTCACTAATAGAACCAAGCATGGTTAATTGTTTTACATTTGTGATGGTTTTACCAATATGACGTTTAACGATGTTAATTTGTTGGTCATTATCAGGAATGGAAGTGTTTTTAGGTAAATTATCTTTGATTTTACTTTGTTTGAATATGTAATGTTCAAGCAGTGAGCTGTTTTCAATGCTTGTTTCTATGCTGTTTACATTACGGGTGAGTGAAATAATGTGGCTATATATAGTATTAAGTAAGCTTTCATTTGAATCGTATATATTCAAGGTGTCGCAAACTTCTTCTATTTCGGCAATTTGTTGTTTTAGTGTTCGCGCTTTTGTTTTCGCTTTATAGGCGATATCTTCTCTGTGGCTAACTTGTTTACTAAACCAAAGCGCAGTAACTAATATAAAAAAAAGTAGAAATCCGAGCAAAACTAACCACATACTGATTCACCTTTTGTAAAAAATACACTAATACAGTTTAGCAGTTAGTTTTATTTTTTCTAAAAAATTCTTGACCCTATAGGGGCAAACAAGCGATAGTCGCGCCAATCAAGGTTAATATCTGTCAATATCATTTAACGTTATAGAGTACTTGTTACTCAAATACGTAATAAAAGTGTGCCAATATTTATAAAAGCATCTACAGTTATTACAAAAAATTACAAATAGAATTGGATACAAACAAACTTATGGGTAAATCACTAGTTATTGTCGAATCACCGGCAAAAGCCAAAACGATCAATAAATATCTTGGGAACGATTTTGTGGTTAAATCCTCAATCGGCCATATCCGTGATTTGCCGACTTCGGCAAAGTCAGGACCTGTTGATCCTAAAGAGCGTGCTAAAGCTGCGGCTATTACGCGCAAACTTTCCCCAGAAAAGAAAAAAATTCATAAAGCTAAGAAAGCGAAACTACAGCTTATTAATCGTATGGGTATCAATCCTGATAAAGATTGGGAAGCACAATACGAAATTCTACCGGGTAAAGAAAAGGTAGTAGCTGAACTGAAGAAGTTAGCGGAGACAGCAGATTTTGTCTATCTCGCGACCGATTTGGATAGAGAGGGTGAGGCCATTGCTTGGCATTTACGTGAATCTATTGGTGCTGCTCCAGAAAAGTATAAACGAGTTGTGTTTAACGAAATTACTAAAAAAGCCATTACAGAAGCCTTTGAAAAACCAGGTGAACTGGATATGGATATGGTTAATGCACAGCAAGCGCGTCGCTTTTTAGATCGTGTTGTTGGATTTATGGTGTCACCATTATTATGGGCGAAAGTGGCTCGTGGTTTAAGTGCGGGTCGTGTTCAATCTGTTGCTGCAAAATTAATTGTTGAACGTGAACGTGAAATCCGTAAGTTTATCCCTGAAGAATTTTGGGATTGCCAAGTAAGTACTAACTATAAAGATAAACCTTTAATGTTAGAAGTGGCTAAAAAAGATGGCAAAAGTTATCGCCCAAGTAATCAAGAACAATCTGATCAAGCGGTTAAAGTATTAGAGTCTAGCGACTTTATTATTAAAGCGCGTGAAGATCGCCCAACAAGTAGCAAGGCTTCCGCTCCGTTTATTACCTCCACATTACAACAAGCAGCCAGTACACGTTTAGGTTTTAGTGTTAAGAAAACCATGATGATGGCGCAACGTTTGTATGAAGCGGGTTATATCACTTATATGCGTACCGATTCCACCAACTTAAGCTCTGAAGCGGTAGCGAATGCACGTGATTATATTAGCGCACAATACGGCGACGAATATTTACCAGAAGCACCGATGAGTTATGGCAGTAAAGAAGGCGCTCAAGAAGCCCATGAGGCGATTCGTCCTTCTAATGTTGAATTAACAAAAGACGATTTAGTTAACCAAGAACATGATGCACTTCGTATGTATCATCTAATTTGGGCGCGTTTCTTAGCTTGCCAAATGAAACCAGCTAAATACTTAAGCTCAAATATTATTGTTCAAGCAAGTGAGTTTGAATGTCGTGTTAAAGGTCGTATTCTTAAATTTGATGGTCACACTCGTGTATTACCACCAGGTGGTAAAAAAGAAGAAGACGTGATTTTACCGGATGTAAATGTATCGGATAAATTAACGCTTTTAGAGGTATTACCTAAACAACATTTTACTAAACCCGTTGCTCGTTTCACAGAAGCAGCTTTAGTAAAAGAACTTGAAAAGAAAGGTATTGGTCGACCATCGACCTATGCTTCGATTATTTCAACGATTCAAGATCGTGGATACGCCAAAGTAGAGAGTCGTCGATTCTTCTCTGAAAAAATGGGCGATATTGTAACGGATCGTTTAGATGAGAGTTTTAACGAGTTATTAAATTACAACTTTACAGCCACGATGGAAGGGCGTTTAGATGATGTGGCCAAAGGCCAAAAAGATTGGAAAGAATTATTAAATGAATTCTATGCTGATTTCACTAAACAACTTGAAATAGCCTCTTCGGATGCTGCAGATGGCGGTATGCGTTTAAATGAGCCAACATTAACCGATATTGAATGTCCTACTTGTTCGCGTCCTATGACGATTCGAACTGGTACTACAGGTGTGTTCTTAGGATGCTCTGGTTATGCGTTACCTCCAAAAGAGCGTTGTAAATCAACCATCAATTTAATTGGTGGTGATGAAATTGTTGATTTAGATGCAGAAGATGATGCAGCTGAAACACAGGCATTAATGAATAAACGTCGTTGTGACAAATGTGGCACCGCGATGGAAAGTTACCTAATTGACGAAAATCGTAAATTGCATATTTGTGGTGACAACCCAGATTGTGATGGTTTTTATGTTGAAAAAGGTGAGTACAAAATTAAAGGTTATGACGGACCTTCATTAGATTGCGATAAATGCGGTCACGAAATGCAATTAAAAGACGGCCGATTTGGTAAGTACTTTGGTTGCACCGGTGAAGATTGTAAAAACACACGTAAACTATTACGTAGTGGCGAAGCTGCGCCACCTAAAATGGATCCAGTGCCAATGCCAGAACTTAAGTGTGTCAAAGTTGACGATACTTATATTCTACGTGATGGCGCAGCGGGTATGTTTTTAGCAGCGAGTCAATTTCCAAAAAATCGTGAAACTCGTCCACCAAAGGTGAATGAAATTATTCCTCACAAAGATGCCATCGATATTAAGTATGAATTTTTATTCAGCGCACCTGTAAAAGATAAAGCCGGTAATCCAACGGTGATTCGTTACAGTCGTAAAAATAAAGAACAATACGTGATGACAGAAGTAGACGGTAAAGCGACGGGCTGGAAAGCAACGTATGTAGGCTCTAAGTGGGTGATTGACGATACTAAGATTAAAAAAGCAAGCAAAGTATCAAAAGAGAAGAAAACCCCTACAGCTAAAGCTGAAAAGAAAAAGTAAGGTGATACTTGAGTAAGACTCGCAAGGAAGCGAATTAAATATTTTTTAAATAAATTAAGCGAATCTATATTAGGTTCGCTTTTTTTTCGATTGTGATTAATTAAGTATTCTATTTTTTACAGTCAGTATTTATGAATTGATTAGGGTTTTTTAGTTTACGTAACAAATTAATCTCTAAATCGTTTCGATAAATCATCATAGGCATCAATACGCCTATCGCGTAAAAATGGCCAAATACGTCTTACTTGTTCACTTTTGTTTATGTCTATTTCACATGATATTGTCATTTTAGAATTGTCATCAGCTTGGACTAATAATTCACCTTGTGGGCCACAAATAAAACTATTACCCCAAAATGAAATGCCATCATTATCATTTAGCGCAGCTTCTGATTTTTCAAAACCTACTCGATTTGCCACAACTACCACAATACCATTTGCGACAGCGTGAGATTGTTGAATGATTTTCCACGCGTTTAATTGACGTTGTTGTTCTTGTTTGTCATCGTTTAAGTCCCAGCCAATTGCAGTTGGGTATAATAAGATCTCCGCGCCTTTTAATGCCATTAATCGAGCCGCTTCTGGATACCATTGATCCCAGCAGATTAATACACCCAATTTACCTACACTGGTTTGAATAGGTAAAAATGGATCTTGATGATCACCAGGAGTGAAATAAAATTTCTCATAAAATCCCGGGTCATCTGGAATATGCATTTTACGATATTTACCTACCACACCTTGTTGTTTATCAATGACTAATGCGGTGTTGTGATAAAGTCCAGCACTTCGTTTTTCAAAAATACTGATGACAAGTACAATGTTTAATTCAAAAGCTAACTGGCTGAAAAAAACAGCGCTTGGGCCATCTAATGTTTCAGCTTGATCAAAATGATCAGTATTTTCAGTTTGGCAAAAATACAACCCGCTGTGTAACTCTTGTAATAAAATTAATTCAACACCGTCGTCTGCAAGTTTGCGAATTTGTTTTTCTGTAGATTGATGATTGTCTTGTTGTTTGTTATTACAAGATTGTTGAATCACACCCACTTTTAATTTTTGATTGTTCATAATTAGTTCTCATTTACAACATGACATATTTGGGTAGTTGCATCGTTATAC
>JALJPK010000146.1 GCA_022968985.1 Pseudomonadales bacterium
AAGAAATCAAAAAAATATAAAAAAAAACACAAAAAACAAAATAAGAGTGTTAAATCAATGGTAATTGATGAACCAAAAGTTTATCAACCTAATTGTAAAAAATGCTAGAATTTTTCATTTTTCTGCATCCTTTTTAAAGCTGATTCGTTTAATAGATAAATACAAAACAACATTTTATTAAACTTAGAGGTTATCACAATGAATTTAAATGAATTTAATCAATTATTAGCAGCACAACCCAATGCGAATATTATTTATAAAATACAAGAGGCACAGCAGGTTTTAGTTAATCAACATGTACATTTAACCGAAATAAAACAACAACATGTTCAATCCGTTGATTGTGGTGGCAAATCAACTAGCTGGACAGATATTATATTGCAATTATGGAGTCATTCTAAAAAAGATGATGGCCACCGAGTTAATGCACAAAAGATGTTAGACATTATTAAGCAAGTAAATAACAAACTTCCATTAAAAACAGAATCTGAGTTATTAATTGAATATAGAGGGGATGATAATAAACTTTCACATTATTATATTGAGTTAATATCAAGTGCTAATAGTGAAATTCAGTTTAAATTATCAGGTTTAAAAACACAGTGTAAGGCAGCTGAGGAATGCTCCACTACTCAAAATTGTTGTAATAGTTCAGAAAACGAAAAACCATCAAAACATCAAAGCTGCTGTGCTTAAATACTAAAAAACAAGAAGTGTCGGATAGGATTATCTGGCACTTTTAAGAAATCGTTTTTCAAACAAATCCTTATTTTAAATTTTTTAAGGGGGATTTATTTATTGTTAGCAGCTGAAGACATTCTGCTGATTATGCTTGCCGACACAGCACAATAAACAGCAGAAACAATTCCAATTAAAGCAGGAGTAACATCGATTGCTGAAGACACAAACAACCCATATATTATTCCCAACAGCCCCAGAGTTAAACCGAATACTGCAAGAAGTTGATTTCGTGATTTGATTTTCATGTAACACACCTTAATTTGATAAATGATTATACAGCTAACGAGGTTATAGCAAACCACTTCTAACAAACAATATTTATTTTGTTTAATTTATGTGTTTTAACTAGCCTCGTATTTAAAAATCCGGATAGACTAATTATGCTCTTTAGCCATTTTATTGAAAGAGCAGATTTCAAACATTAGTAATTAAAATAGTTAAATAATTAAAACGGCAAACCCGAATTATATTCAATTTTTTCTGGGTGTTGTTTACACCAACTAACAACACACGCTTTTAAACGTGAATAATGCGCCTCCTCTGGCGACATCGCACCTTTGCCTGTTTGTGCATCATTAAATATTTGTTGAATATTTTGATCAATTTGTAAAATTTGTTTGGCGTTAAATACAGATTTATCGCTTAAATGTTGAAGCAACCAACCGGCTAATTTTACATAAGAATCGTCCCAGTTTATATTGCCGTTGTTGTGATACTCATGACTCAAACGACCTAACACACGCGCCATTTCACCTTGTTTTGAATCGGCTAAACCAGTGCGAGGTACAAACAACTCAACGATGTCTTTGTATGTCCAGTTTTCTGGTTTTACGCTTTCTTTTATTTCTACTGGGTTGTCTTCTGGATTGGTTCTTGAGCCTACAGGGATTTCATCAAGCAATTCTTTTAATGCTGTAAATATATCTCTAAAGCGCAACTGCCTCTCTTTAAGATTGTCATTCATTGCATACTCTAAATGTTCTTTTAATGCAGCCTCTCTGAAAGTTAGTCCTTCATTTTCCCAATCAGGCATATCGGCATCAGGATCAGCACCACATTCCAACAATGTTTTAGCAAAATCGAAATATCCCCCCATACCTTCAAAGGTTAACGTTAATGGAGAGTGACCATCATCACTTTTATAATTTGGATTAGCACCAGCGTTAAGTAATATTTTTAAAGCCACTAAGTTATTTCGAACTATTGCAAGATAAAGTGAAGTATGACCCTCATTTGTTTTAGAATTAATATCTAAGTCACCGTACTTGATAATGTACTCTAATATTTTCGGGTTAAAATCTTCATCATCAATATTAGATGCATTGTGTAATACATTTAATTTCTTGATATTAAACCTTGAAAGCTGATTGTCACCATCCACAAATTTTATAAAACTTTCGAAGTCACCATAAACGATTGTTTGCCCTATACTTTTAAAATCTTTTTTCATTATTCAGTTTTCCCACAGCTTAAGTTGGCACAATGGTTTTCCATCATTTTGTCAATTTCAAGTTTATGCTCACCACTTTCTAACGGCTCATGATCTTCACCTTCATGAGTAGCATTTTTTTTCTTGTCTTCTAATTTATAAAACTTATTGGTATTTGCTCGCATAAAATCATCCAGCTGATGTTGTGACATATTATGTTGTTCTGCCATTTGATTTAAAGACCTGCTTTCAAAACCTGGTTTATGACCACGTACGTAATTATCCGTGTCTAATACATAATCAGAGCTATTCTGGTCAAGCCTTACATTTGACATAAATAAGAACCACTAAGGACATCCAAAACCAAGCAGATTATTCAAACTTTTTCGATAAAAAACAAAAAGGGAGAGTTTTAATAAGGCAGCCATAGCATTTTATAGATCATACAGCTATAAAAAAGGCCAATCTTGTGCGATCAGCTTAGATTTTAATAATGGAGCCTAGTAAGTGAGTTGGTTTCCGTTTTAATTTAAAAACACACTTTTTAATTGCTTAATTGAAAGCATTAACGTCATTGAATCAATGGGTGATTCTTGGAAACCAAACTGCTGATAAAACACCTTTGCTTTGGGTGATATACAATGCACCATCAACGCACGAACACCAATTTGCTCACTAATATTCAACGTTCGTAATATTGCATCTTTAAGTAAAGCTTTACCTAAACGCTTATTTTGAACTGACATGTCAATAGCTAACCTTGCAAGCACAACAACGGGTATCGGGTCTGGCATATTACGCCCAATATTTTTCGTGGCGCCTATTCTATCAATGCTACCACTGGCTAATGCATAATACCCTACAACTTTATTCAATTCACAAATAACAAAAGTACGACTCGCACCGTGGTTTTGGTTTTTTAAAACGCGTTTAATTAACCATTCATTTAAGGTCAATTCACCACAATCAAATGTATTTACTTCATGTACTTGGTTGAAAACCTGCGGAGCGCTTATTTTTCCCAAGGTGCAACTTCTTCTAATAAGGTTTTTAATTTACGTGATTCTATTGGCGCGTCTAACGCTGCTTCAAAATCAGCAAAGGAGGTATCATCGAGCATAAATATTCGCTGATCCAGTAAAACAGACTGTGCCTCTTTACAAGCAACATTTAAAATAAATGCAGTACGATCCATATTTAAAACCGATGCGGCTTTGCTAAGTAGCGCTTGTTGGCTGGCTTCTACTCTCATATTTATAGCGGTATCTTTCGCCATGGTATTCTTCCTGTGTATCTATTGTGTGTACATATATTAGTGTATGCAATGGATATACACAACAGGGGTTTTGTAAACAATCATTGATTCTCGATTATTCATTATATTGATAGTATTAACTGATGTTGCACACGCTAAATGAATTTAACGTAAAATAAAGACGACGAAGGTCTTACATTTGACATAGGCAAGCACAAACCAAAAGGGAAGCACGAACCAAAGGGATATCCACTTTTAAAATCAGGTTGTGAAAGCAAGCTATCACCCACATGATTTCTTTATTTTGGACTAAAGCCCTACTAAACCGACAAAGGCCGACCATAAGTCCAACATTACACCTAGACACAATCAATTAAACAAACCATTTAGGACGATTATTGAATACTATTGCATTATTTATTGACCTTGAGGTAACTATACTCTTAATTATGCTCTGGTTATTCTATACAGTAATTACCCATCAGCACTCGTTGAGTTGTTACTAATTGTTGCTAATGGGCAATTAATCCAAGTTAGCAGGTATAGTATTTGAGTGGTTTATTAGATGTTGTTTTTTTGAATTAAAAATAATCAGTTGTTGTTTAAAATTTTGGAGAAGCTCAAAAATGAATAATTCGATTTTTAGAAAAGACGGAACCGCTCAAGGTGTGGCCAAACAGCGTTTAATTGAAACACTCGCTAATACTGGTACACGTATTATAAATGATCCTTATGCCGATAGATTTGTATTGGGTGCAAGCATTATCAAGCTGATGGGATTTAAGTTTAGTGTTTGGTTAACCAAAAAGTTTGCACCTGGCTTTCATGAACATTTAATTTCCCGAACGCGTTTTATTGATGATTTAATCAAACAAAGTGCAAATAGTGGATCTGAGCAATACGTTATTCTAGGTGCGGGTTATGACTTACGCGCTCATAGGCTTGATCTACCATCTTCATTAAAAATCTTTGAAGTTGACCAGCTTGAAGTTCAAACTAGAAAACGCTCTAAACTGCCCAAAGATATAGCTAATTCAGAAAACGTGACCTATGTGAGTGTTGATTTTAATCATCAGTCTCTTACTGAGCAACTTTTAGCGGCAGGTTTTGATCAAAACAAATCTACCGTTTTCACCCTTGAAGGTGTCTCGCAGTACATATCTAAACAGGCCGTTATTACAACAATACAAGAATTGGCAGCACTTACTCAAAAAACAAATGCCACTTTTTTTATATCTTATGTTGATGAACTTCTAAATACCAACCCTGAGGCCTGTTTTGGTAAGGGTTATCCAAAAGCTGCAAAACGAGCTGAAACGATAAAAGGTTTATCAGCTAAAGTCGGAGAACCTTGGATATCATTCTACACGGCCGATGAAATAGAAGAATTGCTTTCAAAAAATGGGTTTTTAATAACAGAAAATAAAACTTTGGCTGATCTCAACTCGTTATACTTCACCCCTGTTGGAAGAACCCTGCCTGAGGATCAAATTTTTAACCTTGAACATTTTGTGGTAGCGAAATCTTAGACAATCATAAAAAGGAATTATTGGGACAAGCATAAAAAAGAAAGGCATAAAAAATTGGAGTCAAATTTTGAGATTATATTTCATGTAATCCAATAAACTTTTTTGTCGGGGATATTACAATCGAGCTGCAACACCTATTTCATAAAAACTAAAAAAAAGTCTTATTCGATATAAATATCGACCTTACGATTTAGATTGATGAATAACGTAAGGTTGATATTCATATCAATGTTTTGATTTTTTCGATATGAATATCGACCTTACGAAACTAAAGACAACACAACTGGCCCCAATCTTTGTTCTGTCTCTACCCTTCTATGGGCTTGTACGACCTGATCCATCGGGTAAACCTTGTCGACGATAGCTTCTATTTTTTCCTGCTCTATCATTTGTTTGAGCTCAAGTAATTCTGCTTCTTTTTCACCTGCAAATGCAAAAATCACGTTTTTATGGGTAAAGTTAGAAGTTATTACTGAGCGCAACATGTCAGATAATCGAGGATTAGCCATCAAATAACAACCCTTGGGTTTTAATGTATTTACACAAGCGGAATAAGAATTCCCGCTTACCATGTCAAAAATCACGTCATAGCTTTTGCCACTTTTTGTAAAATCGTTTTTGTTATAGTCGATAAAATGATCCGCTCCAATACGTCGTAACATGCCTTCTTTTATAGCACTATCAACTGCTGTTACTTGCGCTCCCATATGCTTGGCAAGCATCACAGCAAAAGTACCAATACTTCCACCAGCACCATTTATCAAAACCGTTTGCCCTGATAGAATATTCGCTTTTTTCATAAAATGCAGCGCATTGAGCCCACCCAAAGGCACCGCTGCCGCTTGAGCAAAGTTTATATTGTTTGGTTTGCTTACAATCGTGTAATTATCAGGTAGACAAATGAATTCACTATAACAACCCATACGTAACCCAGCACATCCAAACACTTGATCACCTGATTGAAACTTTAAAACGTTTTTTCCAACTGCTTCAACTTCTCCAGCAAAATAACCACCTAATATTTGCCTCCGTGGTTTTGTTATCCCAAGCGCTAAACGTAAAGGTAACCAAAACCACTTTACAGCGAATTTAAAACTGCGCATTTCACAGTCAGACTTCGTAACTTCAGCTGCATGAACTTTTATCAAAATTTCATTGTCTTTTGGAATAGGTTTTTCAATTTCTTTGAGCTGAAGTACATCCGGCGGCCCATACTTTTTATATACGATGGCTTGCATAAGTATTCCTGTAAAGTTATTTTGATTAGGGATATTTATTTGTATTTAACACAAAACATCCTGTTGCCTTAAATACTCACCTTAAACTAAATAGTAAAACTTGAAGCTAGATTTTGGATTATTTTCTGATTGAATTTTAGTACAAAACCCAGCATTAATAATCGGTTTGTTTGGTCTTATCAGACAAGCTCGACTTCAGGCCTGTATTTTCTAGTTTCTATAATTTGCCAAGCTGAGGAGATTAAACATAAACCCATAATAAATAATGACAACGGCAATTTAAACTGCTCAAATCCAAAAACAAAAAACACCGCATGAATTGTAAAAGTGGTAATACCTAACCCTGCGCATAAATAAGAATACTTAATGGCTGTTTGATTAACTTTGATAATACTTCGATAACCCAGCAATAAAATTGGGATTACAATAATATTAAAAAGTAGGTAAAGCTGAATACCACCGGGAAGATAAAACATCTCCCATTCCTTCCAGTACGCTGCGTCAATTTGGTGAATAATAAGCAAACACATCGTTATTAAATAACTTCGCTCCATTTTGCTAAACTCCTATTCTGTCTTTAGCACCCTAACCTAACAAAGAAAGATAAAACATCTCCCATTCCTTCCAGTACGCTGCGTCAATTTGATGAAGAACAAACAAACACATCGTTATTAAATAACTTCGCTCCATTTTGTTGAATCCCTATTGTATAGAACCTAACGAGGCTACTGTGTTTAACGAGGTTTTATAAAAATTAAATCCCTCACAGTCCTCTTTTATTAATTATTGTATTTAATAGTATATTTATTTTCACACACATATTAAACAACAATCTGTTCAATAATATCAAAACATTACTATTGGATTGGATTGGATTGGATTGGATTGGATTGGATTGGATTGGATTTATTGTTTAAAATTAATGACTTAGAACTCAGTGAAATCTGAACCTAAATTTATCCATTCTCTTCAATAATTGTTTTTATTTAAAATTAAAAACAGGCAACGTTATTCATAGAAAAAGTATTAATTCTCATTTTAAATACCTCACATCTTAACACAGAAAAAGTTTACGAGTTTACCTCCCGATTACTTCCAACTGAGCTCTTTTTCTACCTTGTGAGATGCTGCACTTCGGATTTAAATCCATGAAATGTTAATTCCCAAAAAGAGCACAGTATCAATAAACATTACATTTGTGATTGAATGTAATTTTCTACACCTACTAATTTAATCAACCCTAATTGCTGTTCTAACCAATAAGTATGATCTTCTTCAGTATCTTCTAATTGTTGACGTAACATATCACGAGTTTGGTAATCTTGTTTAACTTCACAAATAGCAATAACACGTTTTAGATTTTTCACAACTGAGTATTCTAATTGCAAATCATTTTCAAGCGTTGATTTAACGTCTACTCCTACATTTAAAGGTGCTCGTCGTTCTAAATCGGGTTTACCTTCTAGAAACAACATACGTTTAATCATTTGATCAGCATGCTCTTGTTCGTCATGCATTTCGTGATCAATCCGTTCATATAATTTCGACAACCCCCAATCTTCATACATACGTGAATGAATAAAATATTGATCCACAGCGGTTAATTCACCCTCAAGCAAATTATTGAGTTCTACATTAATAATATCATGACCTTTCATAGTACAGATCCACTCGAAATAATTTATAAATTAAGAATCACCAATATAAATAGGGTTATATTCTCTGACTAAATTGGATTTAAATTCTATATTTTTTCTATATTTTTTAATGACTATTTAAATTGATTTTAAGAAAATTTAATATCTTACATAGGTTGCGGATGATTAATTTAAACTATTTTCATTCCTATATAATGTAGTTAATATTACGTAATACTTCTGTGTATAAGTGTTTAATTACTGTGTTAAATACTAACCAATCGTAGCGATAGTTTAAGGATGATAATGATAACTATTCACCTTGCTAACAAGATAATTAACTTAATTTAATTAGTGAGTTTTGGTTACCAAATAAAGCAAGAAGTTAAATTTAAGCTATATTATCCTTAAGTTTTAATCATAGTATTTAATACGATTACACCTAATAACATAAAACATCCAATAAACTATTTTATAATTTTAAATGAAATAAATGGATGTGAAATATACCTTATAAAACGACAATTAATTTATCGTTATTACAGACTGGAGAATAGAATTATGCAAGGTGATAACAAAGTTTTAGTCCATTTAAATCAAGTTTTGACCAATGAACTGATTGCCATCAATCAATACTTCTTACATTCAAGAATGTATAAAAACTGGGGATTAGAAGAGCTAGCAGAATTCGATTATAAAGAGTCCATTGATTCAATGAAACGGGCAGACAAAGTGATTGAACGTATTCTGTTTTTAGAAGGCTTACCTAATTTACAGGATTTAGGAAAATTACATATCGGCGAAAACACCCAAGAAATGTTAGCAGCCGATCTATCAATGGAAATGGGTGCGCTAGTCACATTACGCGAAACTGTAAAATATTGTGAAGAAATCCACGACTATGTCAGCCGTGATTTAGCTCAAGATTTTATTGAAGAAGAAGAGGAACATGTAGATAATCTAGAAACTCAAATTGAATTAATAGAAAAAGTAGGCATTAAAAACTACCTACAATCAAAAATGGATAATTAATTTTTAAAATACAATTTTAAGTATTAAAAGTCTTATTATTTTATTAGATAAAAAGGCTGAATTTAAAATTTTGTATTGTAAAATATGTATATTCATTTATTTTCTCAACGTTTAATTAATAATTTCAACATACCTTATCCTCAACTGCCAAAGGTCAGATTGCAGGCGCTGGTATGTTCTTAGTTAAGGCTTACAATAAAAATTTAATTTATTACCATCAGGATCTCTAAAGTAAGCACAGTAAAACCCACCTGAACGCACACCAGGATCACCTTCATTTTGACCACCTAAGGCCAAAGCTTGCTGGTGAAGTTTGTCTACACACTCAGTCGAAGAAGCTTTTAAAGCCATCATAGTTCCATTGCCATTATTGGCTTCGTTACCATCGGAGGGTTTTCTGACTAAAAACATTGGCTGCCCTTCGCCAAAACCCCATACTAAAGACGTTTCTGACTGACTTATTTTTTTCGCCCCCAGCAAATCAAATAGAGGGCTGTAAAAAGCATTCGATGCTTTAATATCATTTGATCCAAATATTAGATAACCAATCATTCATACTCTCCTATAAGTGAGCTATTTAGTACATATAACATCTTATTAGACTGCAAATTTTCTGTATTTAACATTTTATACAAAATCCGTCAGTTCGTTTATAACCCACACTATACCTAGTTACTTTCCATTTTAAAAATAGTTTAATCACTATTTTTTAAGGGTAAAACCAACTATTTAAGATTTATTTTAAAATTAATATAAATGGCTAAACATACCTTCGCTATTTTAAGGTTTTGATAGGTGTATATAGAACTTTTAAAGGTGAACAAACAAATTACAAAATTTTTCCACCTATTTTTTGTCGGGTTTTTTATCCAAGCAGGGTTTTAGTTAAATTCATTTTAGTGACAGGTTTATCTTATTTTTAGTCGATTTATAGACTTTAGTTTAAAGTTCAACGTAGTTATTCAATTATTTTTAAGCAATAAATAATCAGCTTTTTACATTATTAATGTTTAAGCAAAAAATTAATGTCAACGTCAATCAAATATGCAAGCCCACTTGACAGCCAAAAACGCCACCACCAAATAAAAGACACTCATATAAAAATCAGACAACCCACATAAAACAAGACACCCAACTTAAAATCCAGACATAAAAAAACAGGCACTAGGCCTGTTTTATAAATCATTTATTTTAACTTTTAAGTCAAAAAGCCTAAAAAGCTAAATCGACATTCACTATTTCACCTTTTAAGGAGTTGCCGTGCCCGTCTGTAATTTTAGTTTGCACAAACTTAGCAATTAAACTGTGATCATCACTTTTAAAATATACCAAACGGTTATTTTCTGTGCGGCCTTTTAATAAACTTGGGTCTTTTGTACCTACACCCTCTACCAATACCACTTCAACATTACCCACCATTTTACGGGTGATTTCGCTGTTTTGCTGATTAATACGTTGTTGTAATAACGCTAAACGCTCTTTTTTCAATGACTCTGGTGTATTGTCTTCTAGGCTGGCTGCTGGTGTACCTGGGCGTGCGCTGTAGACAAAACTGAAACTAAAGTCAAAACCTACCGTTGCGATTAAATCCATGGTGTCCATGAAGTCTTTTTGCGTTTCACCAGGAAAACCAACAATAAAATCGGATGAGAAACAGATATTTGGGCGATTGTTACGAATACGCTCCATTTTAGCGATGTATTCTTCACGTGTGTGTCCACGTTTCATTTTGTTTAATATGTCGTTTGAACCTGACTGCACAGGTAAGTGTAAATGTGATACTAATTCGGGTACGTCCGCATACACATCCACTAACGAGTCTGTAAATTCTACTGGGTGTGAGGTTGTAAATCGAATTCGGTCGATTCCGTCAATTTGCGCGGTTAATGTTATTAACTCGGCTAAATCGGCTGGCGCCTCGTCTTCACGCTCACCTTGATACGCGTTTACGTTTTGACCTAAGAAGTTAATTTCGCGCACACCTTGCTGGCTCAAATGCACCACTTCTTCAATGACAGCACTAAACGGCCTGCTCACTTCTTCGCCACGGGTAAATGGCACTACACAGAATGTACAATATTTTGAACAACCTTCCATGATGGATACAAATGCACTGACACCGTCTGATTTTGGTGCGGGTAAATGATCAAATTTCTCAATTTCTGGAAAAGTCACATCCACAACTGCAATTCTATTTGAACTTTTTGCTTTTTGATCCAACATTGTAGGCAAACGATGTAAGGTTTGTGGACCAAAAATCACGTCTACTTCAGGAGCACGTTTTGATATCGCCGCGCCTTCTTGTGAGGCTACACAACCACCCACTGCAATTTTTACATTTGGATTTTTCTTTTTAGATGAGAACACCTGCGACAATCATTTCATCAGGGATTTGTTGTCACAGTAGTGTAGTGACTCAGTTCTTGGGGAGATGTTGTGGCAGACACATAAGTGATGCAAGCATTGAACCATTGACAGAAATCCAATG
>JALJPK010000147.1 GCA_022968985.1 Pseudomonadales bacterium
TAGACTATAAAGTAAGCTTGGGGAAAGTTGAAAGGCTTATGAAAAAGCATGCAATTAAATCCATTCAATCAAAGAAGTTTAAAAGTACTCAAAAAAATAGAGAATCTCAAAAGCTGGGAATAGACAATATTTTAAATCGTAATTTTCAGGCAGATGAACCAAATACAAAATGGGTGTCTGATATTACTTTTATTGAAACTCAGGCTGGATGGTTATATTTAGCTGTTGTGATGGATTTATATTCTAGATCAATAGTTGGATGGTCAATGAGTGAAAAGATAGATACCAAATTGGTTGTGAATGCATTAAACATGGTCATTCAAAGCCGTCAGCCAAAAAAAGGGTTGTTATTGCATTCTGATCAAGGTTGCCAATATAAAGCCAATGAGTATCAAGAATTATTGGAACAGCACGAAATAATATGCAGCATGAGTCGTAAAGGTGAATGTCATGATAATGCTGCAATGGAGAGTTTTTTTCATTCAATGAAAACTGAACTTACTTATCATGAACGATATAAAAATAGGCAAAAAGCAAAACAATCTATATTTAAATACATAGAAATTTTTTATAATCGAGAACGAAGGCATTCATTTATAAATTACTTATCACCATATAAGTATGAAATTATGAATGCTGCATAAAATAAAGTGTCCATTTTTTTGGGGGAAGATCAGATTCGTAGATATTAACCTTTAGATTGATTCAAATAGAATTGGGAGCGCTTGTCGCCACCTTTGTAAGTAGGTGATACACACCAACCTAATTGAATTTCGAAAACCAAAAACCAAAAGGGACATCCACTTTTGGCCAACTTGCACATTCGGGCCCACGCCTTACATTTGACACGTAAGGGGGGAACTCCCCCACCGCCCATTTTCAACAACATTGAGTAAAACCCTACCAACCGTTATCATCCCCTAAAGCACTATTAAAAAGAGATTTAAAACAATGATGTATTGGCCAATCCAACAAGAACTTGATTGCATAAATGATGAAGGCTGTATTTTGGGTAAAATTAGTTTTGATGCAAATAAAAACAAACACATATTCTACCCGAGCAATGATTCAATCACACTTTCAAATGACGAAAAAGCAAACATAGCGGAGCGGTTATTAGGTCTTGATTCAGCTAAGTATGCTATCGCGATGCAAGATGATGATTAACTTCCAACTCAATAACGGGATAATTGTGTTTGTGTAACTGTGGACTGTAATAAATAGGACGGCTAAAAGCCAATAGTGACACTCACTTTTAAACAAGGCTGTTAATTGAAGTCAAAATATAATTGAATCCGAAACAACTTAATTAGTAGCAATCTTAAAGGAGAATAAAAATGACGAAAAAAAAGACATTAACAGAACATAAAGAATATTTAAGAGAAACTGTAAAGCTAAGTCTTTGGATTATTGCTGACTGGGCAAACAAACATCCAGAAAATGATTTTGTTAAATCCATAGATGAACTAACACCCATGGTGAATCACACGATATTTAATCCAATAGCTCTATATGAAAACCCTACATTTGAAGGTGATGATTGGCCGCTATTAAAACAAGAATTGTTTAATTGTTATAAAAAAGAGTCAGATCCTTTTCGATATCAAGATTTAGCATTCAAATTGATTGAACCACACATCGATGGACGAGCAGAAAAAGACCTTATTCACATCAATAAAGAAATTGATACCGATAAAAACAGCTGGATAACCTATGACCTTTCAAGAAGTGAAGAGTACCTAGAAATTCATATGGAGAACACGTTATACCCTAACTCATTTCTAAAAGATGACACTTATTTTTATAGCAAATTAAAAATAGCAGTGCTCGAAGCTGAAAAAAATGGATATAAAGGGTTATGGAGTTGTACTTGGCTAAATGATTTACCGACATGGCAAAAGAAAATGCCAAAACAATGGAATGAATCGATTCATAATAGAATGTACGACATCCAATGGCACTTAGGCTTTTGGGGCCAATTTTTAACAGCCCGATTATGTTTTAACTACACCGCTGCGACAAAATTTAGAGAGACGGGTGTTGTTGAAATACCAATGAGTATTGCTCGAGCTTCCATAGAAGATTTTAAATCATTTTTAGAAATTTAATCCAGTTAATGAATGTCAAACCTAGAATTTTGACAACTTTTAATTCAAGATTCTAGAGATGACACCAATTCTTTGTATATTTGAAAGGAACGTGGAGGAAAAATAAATAAGAATAATCTTACCTAAATTTACCCACCACTCATAACACCTACCAGCAGTTAGCGGGTTCGGTTGCTTGGCTAGTTATGTTTCAACATTACCCATGCCAACCCATTGAACGTTAAATTTTTGTTCTTTTGTAACATGGTCTATTTCTAAGAAACCTATAGCGATTACAAATTGATCTCCTGGTTTAAAACCATTAAATTCCTTAAATCTCGGAATTAACGTATCAATATTTAATGAGTATTTATCAACTCCAGATTCCAAAATCACAGTAAACTGATGCTCACCATCTATAATTAATTGGATTGTGTTCGGTTCATTTGAATCTAAATTTGAGGCACTAGGAAATGCATATCCAGAAGTATCTATTTCAATTTCTAGTGTGGGGTTTATTGAGTAAAATTCACCAACCTGCCCTTTTTCAAGTCCAATTTGGATATGTTTTTCATCAACTGTGATAGTTTGTATTTCTGCTGCACTAGCAGTTAAAGAGACTATAAAAAACAATGATACTAAAATTTTATTCATGATTATCCTTTTTGTTCGAAACCAGCGTTAACTGGAGTCGAATTGTATGGTCTAGTTATTAGATTTTTGGCATTGAGCAAATAATCTGAAGACCAAGTTAATGAAAAAGCCATTGATACAAGCAACAACTAATTTAATTTTGGACAGAGTTTAGCATTGAGGTTTATAAGTTGGAAATTAACTTTTAGCTGATTTGTGAAATATCGTCCTTACACAGACATCCAAGGTAATGTTTGTTGAGCATTAAAAATTGTAATCGCTAAACAAGTGGTGATAATTGCTTGTTAATTAAATAATGAATTGAAGTTACTAATTTGGCATTTAGATTAAATTACTATGGGTGTCCGTATAATTGTGCGTGTAGCAAATACAACAATCAATTGTTTTTTAATATCAATAAAGGACATGCAGTTCATTATTTTTAACATGCCCTATCAATAATAAATATTACTACTCTAAAGACTCCCCGTTTAATGTATAAATCACTACACCATTTTCAACTTCAACTTTGTAACTCGTATTATTCGCTCCATCTATTGCATAACTTCCAGATATTAACGTTAAACCGTTCATGATAGTTTTTTCAGTTGTGTAATATTTTAACGAACCTGTAGCAATGTCACTTACAATATCAAAATCCATTGAGAATTCTACTTCAATCAATCTTTGTGAATTTTCAGAAGATTGATAATCCATATTATTTATTTCTAAATATGAATAGCCCTGCAAATCATCCTCACCAGTAATTTTTAAATCACCTGTAAAATCAAATCCTGTCACATCGTACGAACTATTAAAATAGAAAATAGCAATCGCCTCACCATTTACAATGCCTTTAGAGTCATCACAATTACTATATGTAAGATTGGTAGTAATAAAACCTTGCTGCACACTTCCTATATAATCTGCTGTTACCATTCCTGAATTGTTACATTCAAGTGTATCGCTAGTTTCACTTCCATTATATTCATATTGAAAGTCACCACCTCTTTGATATGCAGAATGATAACTTAATAGAACATCTCCAATTATTTGAAAATTACCATCATTTAATTCAATAGTAGCATTTGAACTGCTAGAGTTTGCGACACCTTTAACTGGCTCGTCATTACATGCAAACAAACTTAATATTAACAGTCCTGTTACAACATATTTAATATTCATATTACCCTCATTAATTTTAATTTTGAAAGCCTATATTATCAATAAAATACTATTTTTTCATTATGACAAATATTATTAACCAAAAAACATGAAATTCTGAGTCGCGTCTGAATGGCATTGCATTATGTAATAGATGCGCCCTTCAAAAATATAGACAGATAGGTAGTATAATATAATAGATTCACCTCAAACCAATACGAACGCTGAGGCGTGTTGCCCATTTTGATAAAAGAACTGGGTAGATTTCGACCCTACACACCCTACACAGACATCCACGATTATGTATATTGATCGTTAAAAATTATTACCAATAAACCAGCTGTGACAATTGCTTGTTAATTAAATAATGAATTGGCGTTACTAATTTGGCATTCAGATTAAATTACTATGGGTGTCTGTGTAATTAGTAAGTTAAGTAGCTAAACTCTTTAAATACTGCGATGTAGCCCTATTTTAATTCCCCAAAGTACTGATAATTTTACTTCAAGATTTTAAATTAAATTATCAACATGCTGAAAATATAGACCATTTAAGAAAACACCAAATTAGAGTGTCTAGAAAAATATTAATTAAAATAGTCTAAAAAATTACTATGGGTGTCTGTGTAATTCTTTGGGGTCTGCGTTATTCTTTTACAGCCAGATTGTGTTTTAACCACATCGCTGCCGAGCAATTTAGACAGACTGGAGTTGTTGAAATACCAATGAGTCTTGCTCAAGCATCGATAGAAGATTTTAAATATTTTTTAGAAATTTAATCCAGCTAACCGAATCAGGTGAGTTGTTAGAAAACTAATGAAGATCAAGTCTAAAATCTTGACTGATTTTAATTAAAAATTTAATCTAACAGAATCAGGGTTAACCGCTAGAAATAAAAACAACTAGCTGGGCACAAATATATTAGCGGGTACGCCTTATATTTTACATAGATAAGTGAAAACCAATATTAAAAGTGGGTATCTCTTTAGATCATGCTTTAAATGCTGAATTTATTAAATAGGTTTGATTAACCCTTTATTGCACTGGAACAAGCCCACCGTCTATAATCGTCCAACTAAAAGTATCTATTAAAGTAGTGCGAGCAGTTTCGGCTAATGAGTCAGAAGTATATTGGCTTTTACCGCCATCAAATGTAACATTATCCTGTAGATCTTGAGTACTCCAGGACAGTAACAATTTATTATAATTATCTGATGAAAGCTCGATATCTTTAAACATACGCCCCATATCAGTCACCGATGATACATCCCAGCCACTTAAATTTTGATCAAAACTGCTGGCACCTTCAAACATGCCATATGGAAAGCTTCCACTGGATCCACTCCAACCCATTTTAGAGACCGAAGACACATTCCAACTGCTTAACTCTTGGTTAAAACTGTCGGCACCAGCAAACATTCCAGTCATATTAGTAACCGAAGATACATCCCAATCATCTAGATCTAGATTAAAATTCTCTGTACCAGAAAACATATAAGGCATATTCGTCACTGAAGACACATCCCAACTACCTATATATTGGTTAAAACTTTTGGCAGAATAAAACATTTCCTCCATATTCGTCACTGAAGATACATCCCAATTGCTTAACTCTTGATTAAAACTTTTAGCAAAATAAAACATCTCCTTCATACTCGTCACAGAAGACACATCCCAATTGTTTAAATCTTGGTTAAACCTTTTAGCAAATTTGAACATCCCTTCCATTTTCGTCACAGAAGACACATCCCAATTGTTTAAATCTTGGTTGAAGCTTTTTGCATCCATTAACATATAAGTCATATAAGTCACCGATGACACATCCCAATTGCTTAAATCTTGGTTAAAACTTTAAGCAAAATTAAACATATCCTACATAATCGTCACAGAAGACACATCCCAATTGGGTAAATCTTGGTTAAAAATTTCGGCGCTACTAAACATAATCCCCATAGTCGTCACTGAAGATACATCCCAATTACCTATATCTTGGTTAAAAACTTCACTACGATTAAACATTAACGACATATTCGTCACCGAGGAGACATCCCAATTACCTATATCTTGGTTAAAAATTTCGGCACTATGAAACATACCGCTCATATTTATCACTGATGACACATCCCAGTTACTTAAATCTTGGTTAAAACTGTTAGTTGCACGAAACATCTCCTTCATAGTCGTCACTGAAGAGACGTCCCAACTGCTAATATCTTGATTAAAACTATCGGTAGATTTAAACATTCCAGCCATATTAATTACCGAAGAGACATCCCAACTACTAAGACCTTGATTAAAACTCTCAGCACCATCAAACATTCCAGCCATATTTATTACTGAAGATACATTCCAATTACTTATATCTTGATTAAAACTCTCAGCTCCATCAAACATACCCCTCATACTGGTAACCAAAGATAAATCAGGGTCATCATCAGCATTAAGTATCATATTTTTGCAACCATAAAAGGCTACAAACATAGACTGCCATTTATTATCCCCCCAATGTTCAACTGATAGTAATTTCTCAGAATCTGAGTTACCAGAGGAGGTAGAAAAATAACTTTTAGGATACTTCCCAGTAATTGCTACTGTATAAATCCCTTCCAGTGAATAAGTATGGGTGATTTCAGTCGTTACATTTTCATCTATTACCCCATCCCCCCAATCAACCGTGAAGTCATATGTATACTCTGAATCCACATTTAATCTAATTTGATTATCGTCACTTACTCCATAATTATCTGTTTTCCAGGTTGTAATAAATGCATTTATATCTGTGGATGTAATTTTTACAGCATCAGATGCTGTTGCGATTTTAGTAACCGTTGTTGCATCAGAAGTTATTTCAATATCTGTCGTAATATCAGATGTTGTTTCAATGACTGTAACTGCTGATATATCAGTTTTAGGGTTTGAGTTAGTCACCTTTCCATTTTCATCAATTGTGAAGGTGTCTGAAATTTCACAACCGTCACTACAATTCCCCCCACCCCAAAAACGGACAGAAAATTGATTATCAGGCTTACACTCTAAAAATTTACCTAACAAATAAACTCTACTGGAATCAGCTCCATTAGATTCATTTAGCAATATATCCAAATCGTCATAAACTGTTTCATTAATAATGAGTGATTGAGCATACAAATGAGGTCTACCTATATGCCCTAAAGTAATCTCATTTGGCACATCATTCTCTCTTATTTTAAATGGCAAACTTTTACTTTGATAACTGATTGTAAAATTATCACACTCTAATTTTTTTTCGTTAATTTCTAATTCGTAAATCTCATTATTATGAGTAATAGATTCAGCATTTAATATTAACGGAAACAAAAAGACACTCATCATTAATAATCGCATTATTCTTTCCTAATTTATTTACTAATTTTATATATTTTTTAATACAAAACCAAAAGGAAAACCAAAAGGAACATCCACTTTTGGTCAACCTGCACCTTTGGGCCCACACCTTACATTTGACATAGACCATTACAGACAGACAAAAAAACTAAATATTCTGCCAGGAACGAATCGTCTCACACACCACTTTATTCATTGCAATTACCGCAGTGGTTGAATGCGCTAACCTAACCACAGCACCCGCCCCCCACTGTACACCTACAAGAAATTCTACCCGTTGAGTTATTTGTTCATCTGTCGCCACCATAAATCCATGCTCCCTGCTATTAACTAGCGCACTTTTAAAAATACCTTTTAACATGACCCGATAGGCTTCTATCTTTTTATAAATCGATTCATCTATTTTTAAATTACCTAAAATAGTATTCACCATCAAACAGCCAAAGCGACTGGGTGCTTCTGCAGGTGTTGAGTTGGCAAACCATTCAAAAAACTGCTCTATCTCGTTTAATCCCCCTTTACCAATACCTTCAAATGCTTGTAGTGCATTGTTGTGGTAAAGATCTAATACACGAAGAAACAATCCTTGTTTATCACCAAAGGTATTGTAAATACTGATTCTGGATAAGCCTGTGGCTTTTTCTAGCTCACTGATCGAGGTTAATTCATAACCACGTTGCCAAAAAATTAACATAGCATCTTGAATAACTTGTGACTCATCAAAACTTCTTGGTCGCGCCATTGTTTTTTCCTCTTTGGTCTGTTGATACATCTATTGCTTCGATTCTGAATTAATCGACTATGAACTAACCGACTATGAATTATAAACCATGAATACTTGCATTATATAACGATCAGTATAGAATAGTTATATAACGATCGTTTCAGAACCAAATTAGTTTAACGATATTGGTCATTTTGTGGTGAGATAAACCCTAATTGGAAGAAATTAATATGAACAAGTCAGAATTTATAGAAATCATCAACGCACCGATACAAAAAACATGGGACGTTTTATTTAATCAATATGGGGATATACAAATACACAACCCAACCATGTTATCGTCGAATTACCTCAATGGTGCCACTAAGGGTGAGCTAGATTGTGTTAGGCATTGCCAGTTTACCGACAAGTATTTCGTAGACGAAAAAATTACGCACATAAAAGCCAATAATTGCTTCACAATAAAAGTAACAAAACATAATCTACCTTTTGTTAACCAAATGTCTGCCACTTATGAATTAACCTCATTATCAGAAAACGTGACTGAATTAAAGATGACTTCATTTAACTCATTCTCCCCGAGTTTTATGAAATATATGATGCGAGGTCAAATGTCAAAATCCTTACTTAAACATCTTTTTGGTTTAAAATATTTTGTCGAAACAGGCAAAACAGTAGGTATAAAGAATTATTCAGATGTATTTACTAACTACCAATCGATTTAGTAAAAAACAATCCGGTCCATTAGAAAACCCAGTTTTATAGGCAATGTACCAATCGCTTTTGACGGATACCAAAGTTTAATTAGCACCTCAATAGTTTCCAATACAATATTGGCCATTATTGGGGTAACACCTTAAATTTGAAATAGACAAGCAACAATCAATATTAAAAGTTATAAACGAACCACTCAAATCGAGTCCTATCACCCAACTTTATTCATACCAACTGCCATCAGAATTTAATATCATCCAGGGTTGCGAGAACCAATAATAATAGTCAGGTTTATTAATACTTCTTGCAGTGCAACTATAACGAGAGCGCCCTACATTTTGGGAAATCATGGCTTGTACTGTGAAAGTTTGTTTATCGATCCATGTGGGTGTCATCACTTCAGAGCCGGCGTAACATAATAATTGATCGGGATTAAAATCGTTCACTTCTAATGTGATTGTCATTTCTGGATTTTGATTTTTCTGTATTGTTTTTTTAGGTTGATCTTTAATATTAAACGCCAGAGTATTAAGTTTTACTTTTAATGTTTCTAAGTTGGCATAAATAGAACTTACTGGAAACCTAGGAATTTGAGTAAGATCGTTATGACCATCCACCGCTCCTGAATGTTGTCCAATACCCACCAAATTTAATTCGCTTAAAATTTGTTGAAGCGCAAAATTATACTCTCCGTAAGGGTAAGCAAAACTGCGATTGTTTTGCCCTGTTTTTTCACTAATTTGGCGCTGCGCTTCTAAAATATTTTGCTTGATTCTTGTTTTCCATTGTTGTTTGTTTTCATTGTCCAGTTGTCTGACTAAATGTAAATGCCCCAAACTGTGATTATTGATTTCCACCCCCTCTTTGGCCATTAAATTAAGTTCATCCCAAGATAAATAAGCACTTGTATTTAAATCGATTGAGTCTGGATTAACAAAAATACTGTAAGGGAAATTTCTTGTCACTAATGCCTCATGGGCATGGGTTAATACATCTTTATAAGCATCATCAAACGTAATCACCACCCAATTATCATTAATGGTTTGTTTTGCTTTAAGCGCTTGCATAACAGTATTTAATGACACTACTTCATAATTATTATTCTGAATATAATCTAAATGTTGTAAAAACAACTCAGGTGAAATAGAGGTACTTTTTGGACTAGAATCACTGACATGATGGTATTGCAAAATGACGGCGCTATTTGCAAAAAATGAAATAGGTATTAATAAAATAAAAAGAGAGATGATTTTAGACATAGTTTCCACCTTTAATTTGTTAGTTTAATTTTTTAATTCAATTTGTAACTAAATCCATTCTTTCCAACAATATAACCTTTAAAACTTCAAAAAATCTACAAGGAACATCCCTAACTTTAAAATTTTTATAGAAATGATCTTTTTTAAAAGCAGTTTAAAATATATATCATTTTGAAGAAATTATTGAAACAACTGTTTGAATCGAAAAATACAATTAGGAAAAACCTCATCCCCCTACTGCATTTTATTATAAGCATTAAAAAACCATTCAATAAATATACTACCTATTTCAAAACTCACAAACCTGATAATTAAAAATATATTCAAGTAATCTTTATTTACATAAACCAAACCTTCAAACTTTTCAAAAGAAAACAGCACATTCAAAAAGTCGACTGCAACACACTTCAAACAAGACACACATCACCAAAACAGCTCGAAAACGAGAACTGCCTTACCTAATTTAATACTCAATGTGTTTTTCATCACTACTTATAAAACACATACATTAAACATCAGTGGGTGTTCATTTTTTATCCTAGACTGGAGATTCAAAACACAGGGCAGTGTTGATTGACTTCAACGTGTTTAATGAGCTTTTACAAATATATTAATAACCTCCCTTTAATTAAGGTAAATATTATGATGTTTAACAAAACAGCATTATCCATCGCGATTACATCAACACTAGTGTTGGCAAGTTGCTCTGGTAAAAATGATGATGAAACTCCAATTAACTCCTCACCCACAATTGTAGTGGCTTATGTATCAGGCGATGATATTTTATATGCCACAGCTACCGACCCAGAAGAAGATGAACTGACTTATATTTGGTCAGTAGACCAGACCACTATTGGTACAGGCACCGAACTACCTCTTGTAATGGCACCAAGTACCATCACAGGTTTAAATGATGTGTTATTAACTGTTACAGATAGTACGAACGAGACAACCAAATATGTATTGGGTGTGGATTTTGGTGGATCTGAAGTTGGTGGCAGTGGAACTGGTGGTGGAACGGACGGCGGCGGCACTGACGGCGGTGGAACGGACGGAGGCGGA
>JALJPK010000148.1 GCA_022968985.1 Pseudomonadales bacterium
CCATCGGTGGCCCTCCAATCGCTTTAGTTTACCAAAGTGCAGACAGTTCGCAGTTTCGTGCAACACTTTCTATGCAAATGATGTTAGGCAGTTTGTTTTCAGTGATTTTAATTATGTTTTGGGGGATCGATTTTGGACTGGATGACATAGTGGCTACCTTGATTCTTATCCCTGGTGTGGTCTTGGGTTTTTTTGTCTCTAGGTTGTTTGTTAATAAAATAAACCGTAAAAAGGTTCGAATTGCTGTATTGAGTTTGTCAGCTTTTGCTTCGATTATGGTTTTGAGTCGTGCAACGTTAACTTGGTTGGCTTTGTAATTTAACGATAGTTTTGTCTGTTTGGATAATCCGATTATTCAGCTTAATACATTAAAACTAAGGCATTTACGTAAAAAGTTGGATTAAAAATTTATGATAATTAAGCACATTAACCCAGCGTCGTTATTTAATAGCCAGCAATTTGGGTTTTCTCAGATTACTACCTGTGATTCAGGTAAATTGGTGTTTTTATCAGGACAGGTAGGCTGGAATAAACATCAACAACTTATTGGTACTGGTGATTTTCAGAGCCAAATCAAACAAACATTTGAAAACATTAAGACAGCCATGACTGAAGTAGGCGGGGCATTATCTGATATTGTCTCACTAAGAATTTATATCGTAGGTGAAAACTATGCTAATGACCAATATATAACAAAAGCGTTAAAGCAGTATTTTTGTGAAGGCCATGAACCCTCTGCAACCTGGGTTAGGGTAATCGGATTGGCTACAAAATCGCTTTTAATTGAAATAGAAGTAACCGGTGTTATTAATAATGATTATGGAATTCACCCGGCAATGGCTTAGTGTTTAACATAAACATAACATACACTTTTATTATTTAAGGTTTAATATGATTCAACTTAGGGCAATGACAGCACAAGAATACCCCGATTATTGTGATTATTTTATTGATGACTACAGTCGAGAAATAGCTGAAAATTCTGGTTGTTCAATACTAAAAGCAATCGAATTAGCCAAGACGATCTATTATCTAGTTTCCCAAACAGGTTCATCAGTAATAGGATATCTTTGGCATTCAATTAAACAAAGTGAAAAACCGACGTTTATTTATGACTTCTTTATTTTCCCAAAACATAGAAATAATGGATATGGCACATTAGCCTTAGAAGCCCTTGAAACTCAGATGAAATCAGCAGGCATTAAACAAATCAAACTTAGAGTGGCTTATTATAATCAAAGAGCATTAAAATTATATCAAGAAGTAGGTTTTACAATTACTGGGTTTAATATGCTTAAGAAAATAGACAGTTAGATTCATAATGTATTGATGAGTAATAAATACAATAGACGCAATGAGTTACCTAAGAAAAAAAACGAAAAAGTAGCAAAAATATTTTCGCTGCAAATGAAGTTAATCAATTTTAAAGAGGACGTTGAACAGTTTATGAAGGTGCTTGGTTAAGCTCAAGAGTTACATTAAGTTCGTACCTTTAAGTGATAAGCCAATAGTTATAGCGCTCGAACATAATTATTTAATAAAAGGTAATATGCGATAATACTTATATCTCATGCAGTTTTGACATTAGACTAGGGAATTTACAAGATGAAAGATTCTATCAAATCAGCATTAATATCTGCTTTTGTGTACCCAGGTGCTGGACATTTTTTTCTTAAAAATAAGTTGATAGGCACTATTTTAGCGCTTAGTTTTTCAGTGCCTTTATTTATTGTTATTGATGACAAATATACAAAGGTGACTCACATTATTCAACAAGTTATTAACAACCAAGGCCTAGTAGATATAGTTGCATTAACTAATAAAATAAATCAGACGATTTATATGGTTGATAGCACTAAGTTAAAATACAGTCTGATAGTTTTAATTATTATCTGGTTGATAGCAATTATTGACTCATATCGTTTGGGTTTAAAACAATCAAATTCACAAAAGCGCAGATTAAAATGACACCTGCAATCAAACTAATCAAAAACAATAAAATTCTGTTTAACATACATGAATACCATCATGCTCAAACGGCACAGTCCTATGGGTTAGAAGCCGCTGAAAAACTAGCTGTTATAGAACAAAGAATTTTCAAAACCTTGGTGGTGTTATTAGACAACAAAGAATTGGTTGTGGCTGTTATTGCAGTGTCATCAAAACTAAGTTTGAAATACATGGCAAAGGTATTGGGTGGAAAAAAAGTGGTAATGGCAAATCAAGCGGCTGTTGAGCGTTCTACAGGTTATGTATTGGGTGGCGTGAGTCCTTTAGGACAAAAGAAAATACTCAAAACAGTGATTGATTTATCAGCTAAAAACTATTCAACGATTTATGTTAGCGCAGGAAAACGAGGACTTGAGATTGAATTAGCAGCTGCTGATTTATGTGAACTCAGCAATGGCCAGTTTGCTAAAATTACTCAGTAATATTCTGTTTAACAATTTATTAAGTTTTTATATTATAAGATTTATTTCACGAATTAGTATTTTTATATTTTTCATATAAAACATTTCAAATAAACTATGGATTAATATGTTAAACCCATTAGAAAAATTACAAAATTGGATTATACAAGAACTTAATAATAGTACTCTAATTGCTCAAAGTGCCGTATTAAGTACGGTGTCAGAACAGAGCCAGCCTCGTGCGCGAGTAGTTAGTACTATGTTTGATGCGGCACTTATTCCTAAATTTCACACTTCTTCTGTTTCTAGAAAAAGTCAGGATATCAAACATAATAATGCAGTGACTTTAACTTACAATTTTCACAACGATCTGTTTGTATCGAAGGTGAAATCAAACCTTTATCCATCAAACAATTAGATACCGACTGGGTGAAGTTTGATGACAGTTTTAGAGAACATTATTGTCTATATGGCCCTACATCGGGTCAAGTGATTCATTCACTAAATGAATTAAAACAATCACGTGACTCAATGAATTTAATGGATTTGAATATTCGACCAGAAAGTTTTATAGGTTATACATTTTCAAATATTTCTAGGGTGTCTTTTTATAGTGTTATACCAAACGAATTCGCAGAAAGTGTTATTTATGAAAAAGAGAATGGACTGAGTTTATTTAATAAATACAGGTTGGTTCCATAATTTTAGCTTGTATAAATTAATCTAGTCAGCTAAACGTTATATACAACCCTAAAACAGACAGGATCTAAATCAAATTAATGAATAATATAATTGAACTAGAAACCCCGCGGCTTAAACTTAGGCAATACAAAAACAGTGACCTTCCAGTGTTTGCAAAAATAAATGCAGACCCATTGGTGATGCAATATTACCCAAACACATTAAATCAAAGCGAAAGTGATGAGTTAGTCAATTATTTTAAATCACTAATAAGTGAGCAATCATGGGGGGTTATGGGCAGTTGAATGTAAAAAAGATAAACAATTTATTGGTTTCGTTGGCCTACATAAACCTAAGTATGATTTACCTGTCATTAATTGTGTTGAAATAGGCTGGCGGCTTGAAGTAATGCTTGGGGCAAAGGTTATGCTACTGAAGCTGCCAATAGGGTATTGGCCTTTGCATTTGATCAATTAAAACTCATAGAAGTGTATTCGTTTACTTCAATAACAAACCAACAGTCAATTAATGTGATGTTACGTATTAATATGATCAACTTACAACAAAATTTTGAACATCCGATGATACCTAAGGGGTGTAACCTTAGTGAACATGTATTATTTAAATTAACAAAAAATCAATGGCAACTAACTCAAAAATAACATCAGTCATCTAATTTGTTGAATAAGCCAAATATATCCTCCTGGATTAATGTTTGTTTTGAATATTAATTCCATTAATTATGTTCGACACAGGATAATTGCTTATTTTCAACTATATTTAGGTCCCTAATACTGCGATTTTAATCAATATGAAATTAATTAAACGATTCATACCAATGCTATTACTTTTGTTTTTTCAACAAAGTACTATGGCTCAAACAATTATTATTTCTACTGAAGAATACCCACCTTATACCTCAATTCATTTAAAGCACTTGGGGATTGATGCTCATATTATTGAATCTGCATTTGCCACACAGGGTATTGCAGTTGAATTCCAGTTTTTTCCAGCGGCCCGATCTTTTAATTTAGCAAAAGAAGGATCCGTACACGGCTCTGTTCCTTGGGCAAAAAGAGAAGAGCGTAAAAACGATTTTTATTTTTCCGACCCTTTAATTAAAAATGATGAAGAGCATTTCTTTTACTTAAAAAGTAATAAGTTAGTGTGGGACCCTAAACTGAATGATTACTCTAAATTAGAAGGCAAACAAATTGCGGCAATAAATGGTCATGATTATGGCCCAGTGTTTCAACAAGCCGAAGAGGATGGGGTAATTAACGTAATTAGAGTTAATTCAATTAAACAATGTATTGATATGCTATTAAAAAATCGAATTGATTTTTTTATTAGTAAAAAACAGATAGCAAATTTTGAATTAAATTCTAGGTATACAGACAAATATAAAAATCTTATAACTAGTATTGAAGCAGAAATTACACCTGAGACTTTTGACTATTTTATTATTTCAAAGAAAGCTGAGAATGCATTATCCCTATTACATACATTTAATCGTGGGTTAAGCGAAATAAGAAAAAATGGTCAATATCAGATATTCATGGATAATCTGGAAAGTGGTTATTATATCTATAATTAAAGGATGTTTCGTATAAGGCTGATACCACCTGAAATATTTGTTTTGTGTTGGATTAAATGTATTTCTATTTCTATTTCTATTTCTCAGTTCTTATTCATTAAATATCTTAAATAAAAGGCATTTGTTATTAAGAAATAATAAAATAAAATTGACCAAAACCAAATATTAAAAAAAGGCTACTGACACACTGCTGTCAGTAGCCTTTTTGTATCATTGTATTTTTACATTATTAGGAATACAAATGATCACGCTATATCAACCACAACCTATGTTCGGTTTACCTAGTTCAAGTCCATTTTGTTTAAAACTCGAGGCCTTTTTACGTTGGCAGTCCATTAAGTTTGTAAACAAACACGCATTACCATTTGAAGGACCTTATAAAAAAATTCCATTTGTGGATTACCAAGGGCAGAGACTAGGTGATTCTTCTTTAATTATTGATCAACTATTAACTGATCTAAATATCTCCTATGACAAACATTTAAACTTATCGGTAGGGCATAGTTTTGCTAAATTAATGGAAGAGCAAATGTATTGGGTGATGGTATATTTTCGTTGGATGGATCAAGAGACATGGCCTATTTTAAAAAAGGCTTTTTTTGGCTCAGTACCTAAGTTGATTAAACCAATAATTATTCATACAGCTCGAAAACAAGCAAAAAGTGCGTTATATGGTCTAGGAATAGGGCGTTTACCTGTAGACTCGATCCTGTCAAAAGCCAAAATTGATCTAAATGCATTAGAGAATCAACTCAAACAATCGACGTTTATATGTGGGGATATCATGACTCATTACGATCTTTCTATTTGGGCGGTTTTGAGCCAATTTATGCAATCGAATTTTCACATTAAGCTATCTGATCTGACCCTTGATCGACCTGTATTAAAAGACTATATAAAGCGGGTTAATCAACAGTTGGCGCCATATTGGCAAAATAGTGAATGCACTCAAATATTTAATTCAAAACATGAAACAACTTAATTAACGATTGTTCTAAATAATTAATACTCATTATTCTTGGTTAAATACATTTTAGATTAAGCCATTTATAAATTTTGTTGTTTAACAAAGGATTCTAAATTTTTGTCTGGTTCATCAACAAAATGTTTTTTTAAACAGGTAATATCATCCATACGATCCACTCGAAACGCTCTGAAATCAGAGCGTTTTTCACACCAAGCTGCAATTGTCCAAGACTTCCCCCAAAATGCCAACGCAAGCGGCCAAATGATTCGATCCGTTTTTATTTGATTTTGGTCTTCATAACAAATACAAACTTTAAGTTTTAACTCTGCTGCTTTTCTTACCAACGTTAAATTTCTCGATGTTTTGTTATTAATGACTTTAACCGGCGCGTGTATTTTAATTTGATTTAAAAAATGCGTTTTGGACTTGGGAGTCACTGCTTCAATTTTGTCTAAAACCTGTTGCGCAGCATCAGCTAAAAACGGGTCGGCAAAACATTTAACCAGTTTTGAGCCAAAACTCAATGCTAAAAGCTCTTCTTGAGACAAATGCACAGGGGTTAAATCAAAATGTTGGTCTAGCCAATAACCTTTACCGGTTTGACTCAATATTGGAATACCCGAAACACTGAGCTCATTAATATAACGATAAACGGTACGTGTCGAAATATTTAATCGATCAGCAAGATACTGCGCAGTAGTGAATTTTCGGCTTTTAATGATTTGGGTAATTTGAAATAACAGGTCAGTACGGCTCATGAAGGTTTTCAAATACAATAAAAAGCGTATTTAATGAAATTTTTAGCTGTATTGCAATATCAACATTATAAAATCATTAACCTGTTGCCGTAAAGTTTTCATTTGTTGTGGCAGCTTGAATTAATGTCGATGCGATTTAATTTTAAATGAATTGGCATGTAACAAGAGTACAAGCAGTTATAAGTCTTCTATTAAATTGAGTTAACATAAATTTATGGGTGCACTTAGGAGTAGTTGGGATTTTAGCCGTTTTCCATTTAATGTATAATTTATACCAATGGTATAGATGGATTTGAATTTAGTATAACCAAACTTAACCGGCATTATTCAAATTACTGAAACGTTAATTAACGATATTTTGTTTGTCGGTGTGGCACTTTATTCCCTTCGGGTTTAATACCTCGCCGCTTGCGGCGTTATCTTGTAAAGTATTCGCATGAGCGAATATATCCATAAACGACACAATGTAACGATTTTGATGTATCACTTAGTTTTCCCAGCTAAATATAGAAGGGCGATATTTAACCCTAAAGTAGATGAGAAGATAAAAGAGATATGTTTAGAAATTGAAAAACGATATGAAATTAAATTTTTAGAGATTGGTACAGATTCTGATCATGTTCATTTTTTAGTGCAAACAGTGCCTACATATAGTGTTACGAAGTTAGTTACTATGATTAAGAGCTTAACTGCTAGGCATGTATTTAAAGAGTGTCCGGAGGTTAAAAAACTTTTGTGGGGCGGAGAGTTTTGGTCTGATGGTTTTTTTGCAAATACTGTGAGTATGCATGGTGATGAATCAGTGATTAAAAACTATGTTAAGAATCAAGGTAATGATAAGAAATATATAAAACTACACGATTCTAATCAACTGATAATCTTTGAATAAATTACAGGGACTTCTTAGTTTAGCCGAGGGTTATTTTGATACCCCTCTTTGCGTAGAAAATTTCGCCTAAGCGAAACCCTTGGGGCGGGGTAGTTCACTTTTATTACCCTTGAGTGGCAAAGGAATTAATATTGAGGGCTTTGCATTAATAAAGCTCGATTACCTTTGAAGTGGATATTCATCAACTCACTAAAGATTCTTCAAAACAGTTAATTTCTCTGAACATAATTTTAGTGAATTTCAATGACTAGGTTATTTTGATTATTGTTCTGAGATGTTCTCACTAAAAGCAAAGATAGCCGAATCGTTTTCTGAAAATATACAAGAAACCGAAATTGTATCTGCGTCGAATGATATCGAAAATCTTTGTACGGGTTTAAGTCGTAAAATTTGGCAAAAAAGGTGTAATTGGATGGAAATACTCACACGAAGTGATTGAAATATTGGTTTCCCCCCTTATTTATAAAATTATTTGATCTTATTAGGGTTATGCACTTAAATATATTTGAACAAGGGTCAGATCAAATTTTAATATTAGCCCTGATAAGGGTAATTTGATCTGACCCTGTATTCAAAATATATGTTCATTTCACCAACAAAACCCAAAGCATCATTTAACCCTAAATCACAACCAGCTCAGCTTCCAAAGCACCGGCTTGTTTTAACGCCTCCAATATTGCCATCAAATCACTTGGCGCTGCTCCAATCTCATTCACTGCCGTTACGATATCATCCAATGTGACAGCAGGGCCCATAATAAACATTTTATTGTTTTCTTGATCGATTTTGATTTCAGTGTCGGGAACTACTGCGGTATCACCATCACTTAATCCATTAGGTTGACTCACATTTAAAGTATTTTTAATTGATACGGTTAATGATCCATGTGTGATTGCAACAGGGTGCACTTTTACATTTTTGCCTATTACGATGGTGCCTGTTCTTGAATTAATCACTACTTTGGCCGATTCGTCACCAGGGACAACGTCTAAGTTTTCTAAGATGGATAAAAATGATACTCGTTGATTGGCATCACGTGGTGCGGTAACTCGTATTGAGCTTGCATCCATTGCGTATGCGGTGCCTTGTCCAAATATGTCATTAATCGTTCTGGCCATATTTGTTGCCGTTGTAAAATCAGGGCGTGATAAATTAAAGGTTAAATAATCGCCTTCGTTAAAACTATTACTTACAGATCGCTCAACACTGGCCCCATTTGGGATACGACCGACAACTTCAATATTTACGGTTAAACTTGACCCATCTGCGCCGTCTGCGCCAAATCCACCGACAATCAAGCTGCCTTGTGCTAATGCGTACACGTTACCGTCTATACCTTTTAACGGGGTCATTAATAATGTACCGCCACGTAGGCTTTTTGCATTACCGATACTTGATGCTGTAATGTCTATTTTTTGACCCGGTTTCGAAAATGCTGGTAGAGTTGCATGCACCGCTACAGCGGCAACGTTTTTTAGTTTTGGGTCGGTGCCTGTGGGCACTGTAATACCAAATTGTTTCATCATATTGTTGAATGTTTGGTTAGTGAAGGGTGCTTTATCACCTGTTCCATCTAAACCCACCACCAAACCATAACCAATTAGTTGGTTTTCTCGTACCCCTTGAACACTGGTCATGTCTTTGATTCTCACTGCCAAAGATTGTGTGCTGAAGAATAAAATAACGAATAAAATACTTAAATTTTTCATGATAAACCCTTGTTTGAATTAAAAAGGCCAGAACGGGCCATTTAAAAATCTCGAAAACCAACCCATTTTATTGGAGTTAGCAAAGTCGCCTTTTTCGGAATAGGTGATTCTAGCGTCGGCTAATAGTCTTGAAGAAACTGAATTTTCAACATCAATATCTTCTGGTCTAATTAAGCCTGAGATTCTTATGAATTCGTCACCGTTATTTAACGTAATCCATTTTTCACCTTTTACAACTAAAACACCATTGGATAATACTTCTGAGATAGTGACACTGATAACACCATTCATTTGATTAGATTGACCAGCGCCACCTGAACCTGAAAAGCTGCGATCATTAGAAATACTTGCTGATAATTCTGGGATCAAACTGCCTCCAATCGTCGGCGCAGTAAATGCAGTGGAACTTTTCTTTTTACTGCTTGAGTTTGACGACTTTTTAGAGGTGGTTTTCTCATCCAATATAATCGTAATAATATCGCCTACACGTCGCGCATTTTTGTCTGAAAACAATTGCGTAGAGTTACTTGCTGAATAGATTGAGCCTTTTTCAGCTGGAGGAGGAACTAACGACTGAGCAGGTACCGGTGCATAAAAAGGGTCATCTTGTTGGATTTTTTGACTCGGTAAAGTGCTGCAACTTACTATCACCAATAACAAAAATATAAAAATAAAGTTAGACATGATCATTTCCTATAAATTCTGAGTAATGAACTGCAACATGCTGTCAGCAGTGGAGACGACTTTTGAATTCATTTCATAGGCACGTTGGGTTGAAATCATATTCACCATTTCTTCAACAATTTTGATGTTTGAACCTTCTAAGGCCCCTTGAACAATAGCCCCAAAACCATCTAAGCTGGGTGTACCGACTTGTGGTTCACCACTGGCCACGGTACCCAAAAATAAATTATTACCAATGGATTGCAGGCCCGCTGGGTTTACAAAATCAACGGTTTCAACTAAACCTGCTTCAACAGGGTCGGTTTCACCTGCGCTAACCATCGTCACAATGCCGTCTTTACCAATTGTAATGGTTTTGGTTTGTTCGGGAACATCAATTTGAGGTTCTAACGGATAACCATTTGCGTTAACTATGGTGCCTTCATTATTGATATGAAACGTACCGTCTCGAGTATATGCAATGTTGCCATCAGGCATGGCAATTTGGAAAAACCCTCGACCATTTACAGCAATATCAAGGGGTTGTTCGGTGACTTGTAAATCCCCTTGGGTGAATATTTTTTGTGTTCCTACCGCTCTCACACCAGAACCTATTTGCAAACCAGATGGCAGGATTGTATTTTGAGAAGACTGAGCTCCAGGTTGACGCTGTATTTGATAGATTAAATCTTCAAATACAGCGCGGTCTTTTTTATAACCCGTAGTACTAGCATTCGCCATGTTATTAGCAATGGTTGCTAGTGCAAGGTCCTGTGCTTCTAAGCCTGTTTTACCTATCCAAAGTGCCTTATGCATGGTCGACTCCTATTGAAGTTGTAAGATTTGTTCAGAGGCTTGAGAAATTTCTTCCGCTGCTTTCATCAATTTAACTTGGATCTCGTATTGGCGAGATAACGACAGGATTTCAGTTAACTCTTTAACTGCATTCACGTTTGAGCCTTCTTTAAATCCAGAGC
>JALJPK010000149.1 GCA_022968985.1 Pseudomonadales bacterium
GTATTTAACACTAAAACATCAGCTTCTGCTTCGTTTTGGGTTAATACCATTCCATGACTTTCGCCCAACAAATCCGCCATACGAGATGAGTCGTATTCGTTCATTTGACAACCGTGGGTTTTAATAAAGACTTTCTTAGTAGTTGTTTCAGTCATGTGCTTTATATACTTAAAAAATGGGAGGCAGATTATAACAGTATCCGCACGTTCACTAAAGATTTTTTAAATAGATCTAAAGTTCAGGTTTATTGTAAGGATTGTTAGATAAATGTAATTACGGTCAAATTTCTCATTTTTAGCATTAAGCCTAGATTCTATGTGCGATAACGCACATTACACCTAGCTAATTAACCTGTTTATATTTCACTGAAGTAAAATCGACATTCGTTATTTTTTGAGTTTATTATCTGTGTCGTACTCCAATTTAAAATCTATTTCGTTACAAATAACATTTATTATCATTTCTATTCTAGCAATTACATTGTTGTATACCTGTATGCGCCAATCAAAAGCAGTAAAAACAACGGATCTAAAGGCTAATTCAACAATAACCAATACCAAGCAATCAGCAAATACAGCCTCCGCAATACAACAAACTACTTCTACACAAAATACTCATTTAAATAACAACTCAATAGAGTCGCCAAAACCAACAACATTTGAACAAACAATCGATCAACAAAAACAAGACAATAATAACAACCACTTATCTGCCGAACATATTGCAACTTTAAATCAAACCCTTGATAATAACCTTTCACTTCGTGGGGTTAATGCCACTAAACGTGAAGATGGTAGCGTAATTATTCACAGCCAGGGAAAACTACAGACTGTTAGCGTGGCATATATTGATGAACATGGAAATTTAGCGTTTGAAGAACACAATCAATCCATTTCAACTGATTAATAAAAAGGAATATATATGAATTTTACTTTTAGACGATCCACATTATTATTTTGTTTGACTGTTATCTCTACTTTTTCACTTGCTGATATTTTAATTCAAGTTGACGACAATATTAACGAAGGGTTTAACGACCCCACTTTTGGCCAAGCTCGTTTACAAGTATTCGAACAAGCCGCCGCTATGTTATCGACTTATATTGAATCGCAAATCGACATCATTGTATTAGCTCGATTTGACGAATTAACCTGCACAAACCAAAGCGCCACATTAGGCAGCGCTTCACCTTTAAGCACCGCATACAATTTCCCAAATGCCCCGTATGAAGACACTCTTTACCCCATTGCCTTAGCAAACGCGATTGCCCAAGAAGACCTTGAACCTAATAAAGAAGACATCATTGCTGTATTTAATTCAAATTTAGACAGCGGTAATTGTTTAGGTGGCAGCACTTGGTATTATCAATTTGATGAAGCACCCGACGACCAAGTCAGCCTGTTAGAAGTTGTATTACACGAGCTAATCCATGGTTTAGGTTTTATCTCAACAGTAGCAGAAGACGGATCACGTTTGTTTTACCAGTGGATTGATGCCAATGGCAACATAATAGAAACCATTTATTTAGATGATCCGTTTATGATCCATCTTGTAAATGGTAACGGTCAAAACTGGGGGGAACTTGATGGTATCCATGATCAATCTGGCAACAATATCCGCCGCTTAGATGCAATATCTGACGATTTATTTTTCTCAGGCCCTAGCACCAACTTAGCAATACTCGACAAAACAGACGGTATTAGTGGCGGCCTTGTAAAAATGTATACACCAAGTGCCTATAATTCTGCCAGCAACGTGTCGCATTTTGATACATCGGTGTCACCTGACGAAGTGATGGAGCCATTTAATACTGGGTTATCTAACGGAATCGGCCTTGCTTTTGAAGTATTAAAAGACATCGGCTGGCCAGGTATTAATATTCCACCGGTTATTACTGGTCAACAAACAATCACCACATTAGAAGACACCGCGTTTACTATTTTATATTCCGACATTTTAGTTGCAGACCCCGACACTGCATATACATCAGACTTTCAATTAACAATATTCAGTGGCGAAAACTTTGATTACATCAACAATCAGCTTGTACCCGACCAAGACTTTAACGGGGTTTTATACATTACAGTTATGCTTAATGATGGCAAAGATAACAGTAACCGATTTGAATTATCCATTAACGTGACCGCGGTTAATGACGCACCTGAAATAATCAATCAAGTTGCGCTTAATGTGAACGAAGACAATAGCTTATTATTAACGGTTGGTGATTTTAATATCTACGATGTAGAAGCAGACAACGTTCAATTAATGGTTATAGCAGGTGAAAACTACCAGTTTGAAGCCAATCAAATCACACCCAATGCAAATTTTAATGGCGACTTAAGGGTAAACGTACGAGCAACTGACGGCATCGATACTGGTGAGGTTTTTGAAGTGTCGATTGCAGTTATTGCTCAAAATGACGAACCAAGTTTTAATATCGACAGCCAATATTTAGGCAGCATTAATACTGAGTTTTCGTTATTGCTTGATGTAATAGATGTGGACAATGACCCAATTCAATTTTCATCTAACAACACCCCTATTTGGTTATCTTTTAACGCAAACTATTTATATGGCACCCCTACTGCTGACGATTTAGGTGTGCATACCTTCAACATATATGCCAATGACAATCACAGCATTATCAACAAAGAAATTACAATTACGGTTTTAGAAAACAACCAAGTAGATTTTTCTATCACCGCACTTAAACAAACCTTATTAACTAATATCAATCAAAATACTCAAATATCCTATGTGATTACAGGTAGCGGACAATCAAAAAACGAAACAATCAACATTGAGTTTACCAGTGAGCTGTTATTAACTAATGATTTATGTACAGCCATCAATAATGGTTTAAGTTGTCAGTACAGTTTAATGAACTCTAGTGATACGTTTTTTATTAACACTAATGCATTACAACTAGGTAGTTATAAAATTCAAGCCAGTATCATCGGTTTACCTGCTGGGGTTATTGATACTAATTTAACTAACCAAAATAACGAGATTTGGTTAAGTGTTATTGAGTCAGACATTCCTATTTTAAGTAGCACGCAAGATCATAACTTTGAAAGCAACATAACAAGTATTACAAGTGACAAACTATCCAATAGAATAACCCTTGGTTTTGCCGATCAACACAATCAATTATTAAGTACCAATCAAACCGGCCAGTACGCTGTAATCGCACAGTTTGCAGCAGACCATAACACTAACAACATTGATTTAATGGATGTGAATAACGATGGTACTGTTGATATTATCAGCACATCATTTAATCAAAGTGCCCAGGTATATTTAAGTATTAACAACGAATTTGAATTAAGTGAAACATTTAGCCAAATGCCTATCGATAATATTACGCAAAGCGCAGTAATAGACAGTCAGACATACGCCATTGCCGATAACGACACTCTATACATTTTAAAATCAAATATGTTGGACAGTTTCACTACTATCAATCAAATTAGCTTAAGTAATATCAGTAACATACAACTATCAGACATTAACAAAGATGAGATCAATGACCTGATCATCACTTTCTCAGATACAGCGTTAAGTAGCGACAGTGATAACAACGACACAGACAGTTTTGTAATCATCTTTAAAGGCTCTGCTGAAGAAAATACATTATTTGAAACAACCGCGGCTAGTTTTCCATTAACAAACTCAACCAAAATACACGCGGCTATTTTTGAACAAAACCCTTATTTACTGCAAGGCCACAGCACTGGTTTTAATATTTTAAGTTTTAATAATAACAGCCTAAGTCAAATTCAAAGTTTTAATACTGGACAGGTAAAAGACATCTCATCAATCAATGATAAAGGTGTATTTTATGTATTAAATGAATCGGGCAGTATTTTTATCTATCACTTTGAAAATAACACAGCCACTTTATTGTCTGCTAGTCACATCAGTTTTGTTGATAAATTACTCGACTTACCGATTGATTCAGAACAATTTGCGCTTTGGACTACTAATGACAAAACCCTGAGCTTAATCACGGTTGTTTTGCCGATTACAGAATTAACATCTGCTGAGCCTATTACACAAACTAATACATCAACCGAAACACAGACCGATACAAACACTCAGAGCGGCACAGACAACACTACCGATGTTTCCACCCCTATTAGTAATACAGCCGATGACAACAACGAAAACATGAAATTAGGCCAGATAAATTACAGCTGGTTAATATTATTATTTGCATTGGTTTTAGTATTACGCAACTTAGGTAGATTTTCGCACAACAAGAAAATCAATTAACAATTAAACGAAATACAGATAAGCAAGCCGGATTAAAATCCGGCTTTTTTTTGCATAAAAAAATACAACCGACACTCCATTACCTCCCATAAAACAACGGCTATGTTTAATATTGTTGTTGCTACTAGCTAATTCAAAATAGGCCTCTAAGCTTAATGAGCAGCAGTTATTTTGGCCAAAACCATGAATCATAATCAGTTTAAAGTGTTCATCAATCAAATCCCCAAACTTGATCCTGTGCAAAAACAACAAGCCATCACCTCACTTAATCAACAAGACAACCCTATTCTTAATCGATTGGCCAAAGAAAACATCCAGCACTCTAAGTGCATTCATTGTGATTCGAAGCGAATTAAAAAACACGGCAAAAGCAACGGCAGACAGCGTTTTTTTTGCAATCAATGTGGCAAGAGTTTTGTTTGTACACGTGGCACTGCTTTTTTCTATCAACATAAACCCGAGCATTGGCAAGCCTATTTAGAATTGATGCTTAAACGTGAAACCATTCGCGCCTGTGCTGAAAAAATAGGAGTAAGCACAGTGACTGCATTCAATTGGCGTCATCGATATATGCAAGCAACACAACATACCTTTGAGGCTAAGTTAGAAGGTATTATTGAAGTTGACGAAATGTATTTTAGAGAGTCTCAAAAAGGTAATAAAAAGCTAACCCGACCAGCTAGAAAGCGTGGAACAAATGCCAGCACTCACGGACTTAATAATAAAGATTGGGTAGCTGTTTTAACGGCGATGGATCGAAATCATCATGAATACGATCATGTTTTACAGCAAGTTAACGGCACTGAAATCAATAATTGTTTGGGATGTAAAATTGTTAACGAGTCCATTTTATGCAGTGATGGACAACCCGCTTATAATAAAATTTGCCAAGAACATCATTTACATCATGTGGTGTTAAAACATGCTCAACCACATAATACTGTGTTTCATATTCAAAATATAAATAGTTATCACAGTTATTTAAAACAATGGATGCTACAAATGCATGGAGTGGCCAGCAAAAATCTGCCGAAGTATTTAGGTTGGTTTCGAATGCTGGCATGGCATAAATATCAAAGCTTTTCAGATGACTTTTTAACACAACGAGAAAAGTTGTTTGAATTCAAGCTGTTGCAGGTGCAGCAACATAATTTTTAAACATAGCCATAAAAATAGATGTCAGGTTGGTCCCATGTTATCAACAAAAATTAATCTTTCACCTGTTAATCCACTAATTTTCCTGATGAATACACATTAATTGTTTCAAAAATAATTCCAAGCCAAAGGCTATCGTATAAATTTAACACGCTAAATAGTGACAAAATAACCAAAAAATACTGTAATAGATAATTAGTTACGAATAAATTGAAACACTTTCTTGACTTGAGCGCACCAATCGTTAAAGTGACGCGCATCTAACAAACATCGGCTTAACGCTCGTTTACACAACGACAAAAAGCCAAATCAAACATTAAATATTATTGGAGTTCACATGGAAATTGCATGTTTAGACCTTGAAGGGGTATTAGTACCAGAAATCTGGATCGCTTTTGCTGAAAAAACTGGAATTGAAGAATTAAAAGCAACCACTCGTGATATTCCTGATTACGATGTTTTAATGACTCAGCGTCTACGTATTTTAAAAGAGCATAACTTAGGTCTAAACGAGATCCAAGAAGTGATAGCAACATTAAAACCTTTAGAAGGCGCTGTAGAATTTGTTAACTGGTTACGTGAGCGTTTCCAAGTGATTATTTTATCTGACACATTCTATGAATTCTCACAGCCATTAATGCGTCAATTGGGTTTTCCAACGTTGTTATGTCACAAGTTAGAAGTGGATGAAGCGGGTAACGTGATCAACTATCACTTACGTCAAAAAGATCCTAAACGTCAATCCGTGCTTTCATTACAAGGTTTATACTACCGAGTAATTGCAGCAGGTGATTCTTATAATGACACCACTATGTTAGGTGAAGCGGATGCGGGTATTTTATTCCACGCACCTCAAAACGTGATAGAAGAATTTCCACAATTCCCATCGGTACAAACCTTTGAAGACCTTAAAAAAGAGTTCTTAAAAGCAAGTAACCGTGAGCTTTCTTTATAATTTAAACATTATTTAGAAAACAAAAAAACCAGCCAAGTGCTGGTTTTTTTGTAGGTCATACTTAACTGCTTCAAACTAAGAAGTTTTTGTAGGTTGCGCTTTAGGTAGATAGAACATAGATTAGTCTGAGTACTGTTTTTTATATACAAATCAAAACTGTAGAAGGGTTTGTCTTTATGCATTACTATCCCCAAACAAGCAATCTTTTACCTACAGACTAAAGACATGTATATTATTTGCAAATCGACAAAAAGTTAAAATGAAAAATGTAACAAACAGTAATAAACAAAGTAAAAAACAAAATTAGAAAACAGAGACTTAAAACTCAAAAGGATAAATCAAACACTTAATATGAATAATCAAAACAACACATTAATATCCAGCGTGGAACCCGCAGCCATCGATCAAACAAATGATTATGTTAATCTAATCATCAGTACAGTTTTGGAAAACTTCATATTTGTCATATTTAGTGCGCTTTTTTGGGCGTTATTAGGTTTTATTCTTTGTATTGTAGTTCTGGCAATTCTTAAAAAGAAAAACCTGTTTAAACGAGATATTAAACTTTGGCATTACTTATCAATATTACAATACCCGACATGGATACTCATATTTGTTAGTGCCGGATTATGTTTAGGCACAATTAAAGGTGTTGAATCTCAAACACAAGCTGCATTTGATAAACACGCTAAACCTTATATTAAATTAATGACACCAATCATTAATCAGCACCTTTTAGAAATAATACCAGAGCTTAAAAATGATGAGCCGATAACAATCCGTCAAATATCAAATCGAATATTTGATGATTTCACTGTTTTAAATGACACCGAATCAGGGTCAGGGTTGGAGAGCTATACAAACCAAAAATTAAATTGGCTTTCACGAAAAGTAGGGCAGTGGATCGTATTAAAAACAATCGATGCCATAGTGACATATGCATTAGCAACAACAGGTAAAAGCTTAGACTTAGAAAAGTCCGATATGGATTTGAACCAAGAATCCTTTATTGATTACAACTTTCAAGATTTTGAAGACACATTAAATGAATTAATTAATCTTGCATTTAAAAAGAGAATAGAGCGATTTATGGACAGTGTTAAAAACTACATGTTGCTGATGGCTCTAATGTGTATATTAGGATGTTTACTTGACCCATTAGTTTATTATTGTTGGAAAAGGTATCAAACCAAAATGGCGAATAAAACCGAATAAAACCCAATAAAACCGAATAAAATAATATTTAGACTAGATACTGAATTTACCTTAGGTAAAATAAATCCATATAGATTCAAACAGTATGACTTTTGCTACTTTATGTTTTGTATAAAAACGATAAAATTGCGCTTTTTTTAAACCCAACAATATTTAATAACTCATATGAAATTCATCACTCTAACAACCTTAATAATTTTATTTATACCTAGTCTTGTATTGGCTAAAAATGCCGATATATCTTTTAGCGGTTGGGGCGAAACAGGCATAAAAACAGAGGAACAAAACACACTCAAGGGTTATCCCTCTCTCACGTATTATGCTGCTAAATTACAAGCGGACATTAAGTTAAATAAACAAATAGATATTCAAATTGATGTAAAAGGTAATTCAGACGATAACCAGGTTGATTTTAATGAGTTCTCTTTTAAATTTGATTATCACGACTATTTTAAAGTAAAAGTAGGGCACCTAAAGCAACCTTTTGGTTATGAGCAGCAAATCAGTCACGCTAATTTATTAACATTTAATCGCTCAAACACTCATTTAGCGATGGCCAAAATGGGTTATGCAAATCGCAGTTTTACAATTAAAGGCTATTACAATTACAGCCAAAAACGTCCCGATTTCCCTTATTCGTACGCATTGAGTATTTTCAAAAACAACAGTAATAACACGGGTCTTAACATTAAAGGCAGCCGACATTTAAACGATGTAATAATATCAGGTTATGGCCAATATCAATTCAAAGAAGGGCGCGACGGTTTAAGCCTTCATTCATTTGGCGCGGGCAGTGATGTTACATACGAAACAACAACAACGTCACTTGGTCTAGCTTTATTTATTTTAGAAGACCCTGTGGCGGGAATTCAAAATTTAGAACAAAACTTTATAATAGAGACAGCCTCTCTTGATTTACCGTATTTAGATGAATCAGTGTTAGCCGCTACATTTCAAACTTTTGTGGCTTATCGGTTTCACACGAATGGTTCAGTGTTTCAAAGTTATGAACCAATATTTTTAACCAGTGTATATTTGCCTGTATTAGACGATACAAAAAGTTACGAATGGCAAGTCGCTTATGGTCTCAATTCGTATTTTACAAAGGATGTACGCCTTCGTTTTCAAGTGGATTATATTTTCACCCAAAAAACAACCAGTGAAGAGTCGAGTATAAATGGATCAAGTGTTGAATTAGGTTTGCAGGCCAGTTTTTAAATGAAATCATTGTGGCTGTTGTTAAGTGTAATTTTTATTTCAAGTTGTGATATTAAACAGTCTGAACCTGCTTCCAGTTTTTTGCCTAAACAACAATTAATGGACATTACAATTGACGATGAAGACTACGTTCAACTGCTTGAAAATAAATTACAAAATCTTGAATTTCCTATCAGTATTCAATATAACGATGGATTGTATACGGGTTTATTACGTTCAAGTGGGGCAGCCTCGCGTATCAATTCCAGATGGTCATTTCGAATACAGTTAAACGATGCTCAAACTATCAATGAATTAAACGTATTTAACCTCAGCGCACAAATATTCGACCCAACTTTGTTAGCCACTGATGTTGCCAGTTATTATTATCAGCAAGCGGGTTTTCCATCCTTTAAGCATTCTCATATCTTTTTACGTATAAACGGTAAAGATGAAGGTCTTAAAAAAATGATCGAGAAAGTGGATGTCAATTTTTTCGAAAAACGCCAATTAGAGGTGAGTGAGTTATTTAAATCAGGCTCACAAATTAGCTTTTCATTTCAAACCGGCAACCCAGACAGTTTACCGCAATCAAGTTTTGACAAAAAAATCCCTAATAATGAAAATTACAACACCCTTGATCAGCTCTATTATGCTCTGGATTCAAAAGAGATCAGAAACACAACCAATAGCATTGAACAGAATTTAGACATCAAACAATATTTAAAATATCACGCAATTACATCATTTATCAATAATCTTGATGCGTTTAGAAATAACTTTTTTTTATGGAAAACAAACGCCTCCGCACCCATTAAAATCATTCCATGGGATTATGACTGGGCTTTTAAACGTACACAAAGTGTCGGATTATATGGCCATAATGCAATCATACACATTATGTTAAAAGATCAAGAAATGTTCGAATTCTATAAATTGGAACTTGAAAATCTTATGACTAATGTCGATTTAGAAAGGGATGTTTTTCCTATAATTGACGCAAAAGCACTAGAAATTAAAAGGGCTTATGAACTTGACCCTTTTTTAAATGAAATCTACGATTTTGAAGAAGAAACAAACAAATTAAAAATATTTATCACAGAGAGAAAAGCCTTTTATATACAACAATTAAATAATTTTGTTTATACAGGTGGCTGATAACTAAAACAAAGAAAACAATCAATATTTGGTTTTCTAATGCAATAGATTGTAGGTAGTGCCTGTAAGCAGATAGAATAAATATTAACAATAGTTTGTTTCCATATTCATATATCTAAAGTAAAAAAGAGCCGCTCTCATTTGTTTTATAGACCTGAAAACAAGCTGTCACCCACGACACCCAAGCATTATTTTTATTAACTCTATTCAATGTGTTAATCATCAAGCTAATAAACAGAGTTAAGTCTCCTGTCATAAATGCTGTCTTTATTGTTGTTTAACCAACAACATTATCTAATCAAATACCTTATACGAAAAACAAACTCAGAATCAAAATAAAGAAATAGAACAGGGTCGGATCCATAATAATTAATTAACTAATGCAGAGTAGTGCGCCTGTGATGATAGTTCTTTGAGGGGGTCGTAACCATTTAATATCTAAACTGTTCTGACCCTATATAATATAAAATTGGAAAATAGAATTGCATAACACAGGTTAAGATTAGTGATACTTAATCTGAATTGTTGACGCTCGAGTTTTTTTAGGGGGGGGATATCGAATTTGAGGAGCTCAAAAATCGAAAGCTCGTTTAATATGAGCTTAATCTGAATTGAACGATGAGTCGATTTTAAGCTCAGTGTACAATTCTTTAGTGATATTTTTATCACGATTAAGTTAGACCTAATACCTAAAGCATACCCAACAAAACCATCATGTTATATCTGTATTATTCTGCCACATTTAGGTGCATATTCACTCAAGTGATGTTGTTAGATAGTGTTGAATTCGAATATTTATGAATGAGGGCGGTTATAGAATCCGCCCCTTAGCTATGTCAAACAAGCCTAATACCCAACAATTCCTAAAGCATCATCCAGTATCTGTATTCTATTACTGCATATAGACGGATATTCACTCAAATGATGTTGATAGATAGTGTTGAATTAGAAAATTATTA
>JALJPK010000015.1:0-53289 GCA_022968985.1 Pseudomonadales bacterium
ACACATTTTTATCCGTCCCTTCATTCCACAACACATCAATAGGCTGCCAATAAGCTCTGTTCCAAAGTTCGGTTTCATCTGTAATAATGCCATCAATTGTGGGTGCGATGGCTGTGTATTCAGCAAAATATGAATTACTTGGTAATGCATTTAAACAGTCGTCTGCCGTATTAAAACCGTTGTGAGAACCATTTAATTCAATTTGAGTGCTCACATAATTACAATCTAAATTCGTGCCCTTTATGCTTAAAGCACTTAACGATTTAATAAAATCAAAACTTAAATAATCAATGTTTGTGTATTCGATATTTAAAGACGTTAATTGATAGTCGACAGGTAATATTAATTCACTAATTGAAGTATGTGAAATATCCAAAGTGGTTAGATTCACTAATTCGGTGATATCCAAAGTATCACTAAGTGCATTGTTACTGATGTTTAAATCACTTAAATTTGTCAACACCGACAAGTCTATTAACTCAACCAGGTTATTATCACTTACATTAATGGTATGAAGATTAATAAAGGAATTAATACCCTCTAAAGAGTCAACCAAAGCATTAACACAATTAACCTCTTCCACTTCTTCCATATATTCATACAAATCTTGTGCAATACAAGCTCTTAAATTGTCATCGGTCACCACATTGATATCAAATGGCATTGAATATACGTCCGTATTTAATACGGTAATATTAATAATGTCGGTATCGAGTACTTCTCCAGTAGTGCTGTCCCACATACTTATTTTTAATTTAATTGTTTTATCAGACACCACTTGCATCGTACTTACTTGATACGCTACTTGATCGTAAATACTGAAGTTAAAGTCGTAATCATAATCGGTTACTTGTTCCCAAGTATAATTTACGTCTATGCCATTTAAATTTTCAACTTGAGCTCGTAAATAAACATTACTCCCTTCGTTTACGCTTTGGTCATCACCAATATAAACATGGGGTGCGTCTTCATCAAATACGTCTTCGGTTGTTACTGTAAATTGTTCAGTAACACTTTGATTATCGTTGTCGGTTACGGTTACTTCAAACGTTAGAGTCTCAATAATGTCTGACACTTCAAATGTTGCTGTGTCTAAGGTGGTATTGCTTAACTGTCCTGAACCGGTTATTTGCACCCAAACAATGGAGGCAATGTCACCGTCTTGATCTGCGGCATTAGCAATAAAATAAATCGTTTCATCTAACAATGCAAACTCATCTACTTCAAGATTGATTGTTGGCGCGATAAATTCAGGTTCAAACTTAACAATTATTTCCTGTGTGTCTGTTAAACCATCAATATCCGTTACCGTTAATAATAATGTAAAACTTGTAGTCACTGATATATCAGGTGAATACACATCAACTATTTGTTGATCTGAATTATTTAATAACAACACGGCATTATTATCTGTTTGCTCCCATAAGTATTCCACATAACCTTGATTGTCTGCTGCTGTAGCAGTAATTTGAATCATTTCATATTCAGACCCTGAATAATTAATAACGTCCATATCAATCACTGGTGGTGTAAATACTTGTTTAACAGTCACACTCACAGTTTGCTGGGTGACTAAGTTGTCGTTATCGGTTACGAATAATTCAAATTCGTAAGTGGTTTGTTCATTATGCTCTAGCGCTTGTACGGTTAATTTTGAAGAGCTTTCACCTGAGACGAGAATAAAATCGTACTGTGGGTCAATCTGCCAATACAAGTCCACCACTGATTCTTCATCACTTGCGTCGGCATTAATGGTAAGGGTTGTTAACTCATCAATAAATAAAGGAGTATTAATCAAACCAATCACTGGCGGCATTAAAATTGGATTAACAGTAATTGTTAATACTTTTGAGCTTTCTAACCCAGCCTCATCAAATGCTTTAAACTGCAATTCATAAATAGTGGATGCAGAAATATTAGGAGCCACAAAACTAAGGGAATTTGTATCAGATCCAATTAATGTTATTAATTCATTGTTATCAATTTGTGTCCAAATCACTGAGGATACAGCGATATCATCCGTAGCGATGGCTGTTATTTCAAAGTTTGTTTTTTCGTTTATTGTGATTGCATCAAAGGGAAATATTATTTGAGGTGCTGCATTTTCAATAACTGGTAATACATTAATTATCAACGTTTCAATAGCAATTAATCCGTCATAATCCGTGACTGTCACTTTAAACGTGAACTGTGTTGAGTCATCAATATCAGGTGCAGTAAAACTAAACTGCGTTTGCGAACCAGTAAAATTTACAACGGGCACATCAACAACAATTATTTGCTCCCACAACACAGTTAACATTGTTTCGTCATCGGTTATGACAACGGGGATATTTAACGTTGAGTTTTCATTAATAGTTTGTTCACTGAAAGACTGTATAACAGGGTTTTCTTTACGGTCACGAACAAGGTAATTAAAAACTTTAGTAGTACTTAAACCTTCAGCGTCTGTAACTGTTAAGGATAAATCGATGTATTGATCATCTAAAATTGCAGGAGGAGTTAGGTATAGATAAGGTTTATCAACTTCGTCAAGAGGGATAATTAATGTACCTTCTGTAACATTAACTTGTTGCCAAAAATAAGTTAGCTCATCATATGCTTGTCTATCATCATCTATATAAGGTGCAAGACCAACCCAATCCATTTCATCAAGAGCAAAAGGAATTATTTGTACTATCACAGGTACTTCATTTTGAGCTATTACATTTATTATTAAATTCTCTGTTGAAACTAAGTTATCTGAATCGGTGACTGTAATAGTAAAAGTGAACTGCGTATCCACATCAACATTAGGTGCTGTAAATTCGAAGCTTGTTTCATTAGCAGTGAAACTTGTAATTGGCTCATTTGCTAGAATGGTTTGTTGCCAATGAACTGTTTTAACTGGCTCATTATCATTGATACTTATGGAAAGAGTTATCGATGTTTTTTCATCCATCGTTTGCTCATCAATAGGAAAAATATAAGCGGGTGAGATTATATTTTCAATATTAAACTCATATACTTGAGTTGAGCTTATGCCGTCAAGAGTAGAAGCTGTTAATTGAACTTCTACAATCTCGTCTTTTAAAACCATAGGGAATTCAAAAGTAGGGCTTATTGATGAGTCACCATCGATATTAACAATGGGTGTTTGTGCATCAATATTAATCTGTTGCCAATTATAAGTTAATTCATAAGTTAAACTCATTGGGTATTGACTATCGGTTGTAACAGTTGGTGCAAATGTATAAAAACCTAACTCAGGAATCTCTAAAGAATAATCAATTGGGTTTATCACCGGTGTGTTTTGCGCAATAACTTTCACTTTAAAATCACTGGTAGAAACATTATTTAATGAATCTATTACATACACTTTAAATTCATATTCAACATCAACAGTAGGTTGAACTAATTCTGTAAAACTAAATATTAAACTGGCAAATGAATGTTTTACAATTTCTCCTGATTCAGGTGAATAAAGTGATCTTTCGATTTGAATTATCTCGCCACCTTTTTGCACCACATAAAGATTTAATTCACGATCAGAATAACTTAATACATTAAAGTGAACAGGAAAATTTTGATTATGGCTAACTTCAAAATCAGAAATAAAATCAATAACTGGAAGAACTTCTTGAGGATCTTCACTATTTAATAAAACTTCGAAATCAAGCGTACTTTCTCCTCCTTCATTATCAGTAGCGAGCACTGTGAATGAATATAGTTTCTCCATTACAGCATCATCCAACTCACCAAATGCTAAATCGAATTCAGTATTAGACACTTTACTGATATAAACACTTTGATCATCACCTTGAATTATTTGAACATTAGTAACATTACCATCAATATCAGATGTATCAGCATTTACTCGATAAACACGGCCTTGCCCTGTTTCTAAAGTTGCAATCGGTGTAATAACAGGCAGTGCATTAATCGCAATCAACTCAACACTAATACTTAATGTACTTTCTAACCCATCATCATCTGTTGCTGTTATTTTTAACACGACTGTTTGATCTGTTAATAAAACAGGGGCATTAAATGATACGTTTTCACTTGTTGAATCCATTAATACAACATCTGGACCCGATATTTGTTCCCAAAGAATTGCAGCGACATTTCCTTCATCTGTAATTGATACATCAGAAGTAAATGTCGTTTGTTCATTGGTCATTGTCACTGAATTATTAGTTATTACAGGATTAAATAAAGGTAAAACCGTTAATCCAAATTCACTTGTTTGTGTCGCACCTTCGTTATCTTTAATGGTTAATTCAAAACGATATGTTTGTGTTGTATCAATATCAGTTGTTATAACAGTTAATTGTTCAGTGGCGCCACCTACTAAATTTAATGTATCACCTTGAGTTTGAACCCACTGATAATCTACAACCATTCCATCTTCATCACTTACAACGGCATTAATAATTGCTTGAGTACCTTCTTTAACAGATACATCACTTAAACTTTCTATGGTTGGTTTTTTATTTTTAGGTGTCACTGTCACGTTTGTTATTACTTGTGTTTGTGCGCCTTCATCATCGGTTACCGTTAAACTAAATTCATATTCACTAATTTGAGTCACGTCTAATGCATTAAACAATAATGAATTTGTAGTCAATTCATTAATAAACATTGCATCACCACTTGTTTGTGTCCATAAATAACTCACAATCGTTCCGTCCATGTCAGACGCAGTTGCTTCTATTTGTACAGACTCTAATCCACGTAAATTAGTTTGTCCCACTAACTGGACCATTGGTGGCTGATTTTCATCAACTGGGTACAATGTAAAATTAAAATCCAATGTCGTTTCTACGCCATCAAGGTTTGTCACCGTTACTTCAAATTCTACCAACTGCGTTTGATTCACTTGCGGGGCAATTAATTTTATTGAATGGATGTCTGTTACATTTTCTTGAGAAACACTCACACCACTTGTTTGTACCCACGTAATAAAATCAATTGTACCCTCAATATTCTGTGGGTTAATTTCGAAGATATGAGATTCTGCTGATTTTAATGAAGTGATAGGATTTATTAATTCAACAGTGTTCACTGCATTTACAGTGACTGCAATAATTTGGCTTAATGCTAGTTTTTCTAAAATATACACTTGTAGTGTTAAATCAACATTTAGAGTTTCACTTACTGCTGATGCTGTATGTTTATACTCTAAACTATTTGATAATGAAGCTAATACCTGCTCATTTGAAGATAGCCAATTAATCACTATGTCTTGATCTGCAATTACCTCATCTATTTCTAAGCTACTATTTATGCTTAACTCTTCATTTTCATCAACAGATTGTTCAGCGCTAATGTTTGAGTCAATAATTGCTTGGTTAATAGGCAAAGCATTAACTTCAAAGGTAATATATTTATTGTGAATCGCACCGCGTTTATCTGTTAATGTCAGTTTTATTCTATGAGAGCTAGGTACATATTGATTTTGGACAAATACTTCAAAAAATACTTGATCATCTTTTTTAAGATCGGTTAATAATACAGGCGAAACCACATTAATTGTTAAGTTATCATTTTGCGTTGTTTCAAAATTCCACTCTAAATTTAACTGAGCTTCATCATCACTAATATCTATATCAAATTTTAATGAACTTCCGGCGTTTACTTTTTTAACCTGATCACCATTTACTTTAATGGAAGGATTTTCATTTACAGGGGTAACAGGGTTATCGGCCCCTTCGGCATCAGGTGGTGATATTAAGTCACATGCATTTAATGATGTTAACGCTGTTACTAACATTACAAGTTTTGATATTTTTTTGATCAACATTGAGTGATTCCAATTAATTACAGTTAACCTGATCAATTCTAAAATTGAAAAGGGTTTAACGTATTAAATAATTTGACTAACATTTTAATTTAAGGGATTTAAAAAGACAGATTTTCCTAAAATGTTATTAGAGCGTGACTTAATCCTGACAAGGTCTAATAATTAATTACTGTTTTTTATAATTGGGCATAGTTTAATGAATTAAAACACCAGTTCAAGCTCATTATGTATCCTTAGTCTTACTTTGTATCTAAATTGTAGGGCTCTAATAAAACTACTCTTCTACTTATTATTAGTTTATATAATACCATACACTCTATTATGAGTGTATTTTCGTACAACAACGGTTTCATCTAATTCATCCATCAATTTAAATACAAAAAAAAACCAACAAAAACGTTGGTTTTTAAGTGTTTTATTAACTTTTAAACATTTAATTGATCCATCCGACTGTCTAATTTTGCAACATACATCGTTTGTTGTCGATTATAAAAATTATCATCAATATGCACAGGGTCTTCTGTATTAAAATCCCCACCCCAACGAAGTTGTTTATCGTCACGTATCATTTTAATAAAATCGGTAATGACATCTGGTAAGTTTTTAAAGTTCGATTTTTTAAGCGTTTTCGAATTATATAATTCACCTAAATACATAACATTCATATCAATAGCATGACCAATGTGCTGACAGCTTTTGTCTGTCGGCTTCACAATAGCGCCGTTAACCTGTTGATTAATATTACGGGTGGACGATGTGACCCATATTTTTACATCAGTTTGTTTGGCATATTGATTCACTCGTTTTAAACAAAGTGCAAAATCCACATCTACCATGGTGGGCTGACCTATAAAACAATCACCTGTAAATTTCACCAGTTTAAATTGTGGGCCTGGAAACACATCTTCTATTTCTTGACTGGCTTGTATTTCGTTTAATACTGGGGATTCATCTATATAGTCTGCATGTACATATCCAATTTGGCCGCTGGCGGTTTTTACGCGTAAAAATTTAACTTCTTCTAAAATTTCTACCTCTTCACTTGAGGTCAAAACAAGTAATTTATTACCGTTTGGTTTTTCACGTAAATTTAAACCGCGCTCAGAGCGTACTCGCCCTTTATTGACCACACTCATCCTTTAGGCTCTTGGTTTTGAGAAAATGTATTTACATTGGTTGTTGTTTGAGCTGAGCTCTCTGAGCGAATTCTCTGCCATTTTTCAATACCACGAGAACCAAAATAAAACCCATAAATAGTTAACATAATATTTTGGAAAAATGGAATCCATTCTTTAATAGTCGACACTTGAGAGTCACTGAAACCCACTGTAAAAATAGTTCAAAACGCTAATATAGTCACAATTAATGTCATAAATATCAGTGTCATAGGTCGAATATTTTTAGACAACCACGAATCACTTTTCATATCCAACGTTAGACGAGTGGTTAATTCTGCTTCCAAATTCGCTTCTTGGTCAGCTGCTTGTTTATCTACCTGTAACATTAATTCTTGCATTTTAACGTTATAAGCAGCGGTAATTTTCTTTTTTTTGTATATCGGTTAATGCTAACTCTTCATCAGTGGTAATTAAATCATCTAATACATTACCGATCGATGTAATTACATTAACTCCAGAATTACTAAATATATTACTAATCCAACCCATGTTATCCCTCACTTTATAGTTATTATTATAGTTATTATTATAGTTTTTTATCGTAGCAATTTTTAACAGCAAACTTAAATTCACTACTGCGTGCTATCAATTTTTATATTTTCAACTAATAAACAATTAAGCTATTGATTATTAAATAAACACAAGACTATACATAAAGTACCAGGCAAATCCTACAAAAACAGGACAAGTAAGTATTTTATAATTTACGCTGTTTTAATGTGGATTTTTGAGAGATTCTACTAACAGATCAGAATAAGAAAACTGAATACATGAAATATTCAGTCTTTATTGTTTACTACTTTAACAACTACAAAGTGTTATCAATCTAGTTAATACCTAAATATAACATCACTTCTAAGCACATTTTTAATAACACAGCGACAACAATTCCCGCTACGATAAATGAAAATACAATCGATTCAGCCATTTTAAACTTGTTTAAGCTAAATTTCGTATAGAAAAAGGTCAGAAATAAGAATGAACTTACGATGTAAGGGCCTATCATGCTTTTGCCCTGTGTTTCATCAATTAACGCCGCCACAAGCAAAATAAATACAGGAAAAACAAAGGTCAGTGCTGTAAATATCAACACTGCTTTTAAAGTATAAGTTTTCATAACAGACTCATCAAAAAAGGTATGCCCATTATAAGCATTTATTGTCCACTTGTCATAAATTGCAATTGCGCCAAGTTATTATACAGCTCACTTTTTTGCATCAACTCACTATGAGTGCCTGTTGCAACGATTTTCCCTTCATCCATTACCACTATTTTGTCGGCATTTTTGATGGTTGAAAGACGATGTGCAATCACCAATGTTGTGCGTGATTCAACTAACCTATCTAAGGCTTGTTGCACTAATTGCTCACTTTTAGCGTCTAATGCGCTGGTTGCCTCATCTAATAACAATATATTGGGGTTATTTAATATAGCCCGTGCGATTACAATACGTTGTTTTTGGCCTCCACTTAAACGTACACCGTTTTCACCTAAATACGATTCATAACCTTCAGGTAATTTTTCAATAAACTCATGGGCATTGGCCGCTTTTGCCGCTGCGATGACGTCGTCTGTACTTGCTTGCGGGTTACCATAACGAATATTGTGTAGCACATTATCGCTGAACAATATTGGATGTTGTGGCACCCAAGCCATGTTTGAGCGTAAATTTTCTAATGTCCAATCTTTAATATTAAAACCGTTTAATACAATTTCACCTTGTTTGGGATCATAAAAACGCAATAACATTTCAAACATAGTGGATTTACCTGCGCCACTGGGGCCAACAATAGCAACCGTTTGACCCGGTTGAATTGTTAAGTCTATATTTTCTAACGCCGCACGGTCTGGTCTACTTGGGTAATTAAAGGTTAAGTTTTTAAATTGTATGGTGCCATTTTGACTGTTTTGTTTGTCGATTGGTTGATCCGCATCTTTAATTAAGGATTCGACATTCATTAATTCCATCAAACGCTCGGTAGCGCCTGCTGCGCGTTGTAACTCACCCATTACTTCTGAAACCGATGCCACCCCCATTGCCACCATCATTGCGTAAAATACAAACTGGGCTAATTCACCCGCGAGCATTCGACCTGCAATTACATCACTACCACCGACATAAATCATAATACCAATCGCAATAAACGATAAGAATATTGCACCACCCATTAAAACCGAACGATATAGAATACGTTGTTTGGATACTTGGTAAGTTTGTTCAACTTCGTTTTCAAAATTATTTATTTCATAATCTTCACGGTGATAACTTTGTACAGTTTTAATTTGCTGAATCATTTCACCGGCATAAGTGCCCACACTAGCAACTCGGTCTTGACTTTTTTTGGATAATTCACGTACTTTTTTACCAAATACAATAATAGGAATTAACACTAACGGCACAGCTAAAATCACTACTACGGTTAATTTAGGATTGGTGATTAACATCATTGTTAACCCACCGATCATTGTTAAACCTGAACGTAACGCAAAAGACACACTTGAACCAATAATGGATTGCAACAAAGTAGTGTCGGTAGTTAAACGTGACATAATTTCGCCACTTCGATTTTCTTCAAAATAACTGGGGTGTAATTTTACCACTCGACTAAACACCGCTTGGCGAATGTCTTTTGTGACTAACTCACCCAAACTGGTCACCAAAAAGAAACGAAATATAGTGGCCACAGCCAATACAAATGCTAAAACAGCCATCACTAATAACACCGAGTTTAGATAAGCGGCAGACCCCTTAGAAAAACCTTCGTCGATAATGACACGCAAGCCAATACCAAAAGACAAGGTAATAGCCGTTGTAATAAGTAACGCAATAACCGCCAACCCCATACGCATCTTATATTTCGCTAAAAATGGCAGCAAATCTTTTAATAGATTTAGTGATGCTTTTTGTGGTACTTCGTCTTTTTTAGGCGAGTGTGAAATGCTGTTTGAAGAAGGTAAATCTACAGATTGGGTCATGCTGTGATCTCAATAAATTATCAAACACAAACAGTACGCTTATTAGATTTTTTATTGAGTAACTAAAGTAATGAAATAGACAATAAAAGGCACTTTAGCGACCGACTTAAATTAAATGTTCGTGTATTAGATTCTAAAAAGCAATTATGAGTCATATCAAAGTATGTTATATTCGCTTTAATTTATGCCCTATCTACATCCTAACAACTAAATTTTAAGGTTTTATCATGCGCTTTATTACTCTTTTTATACTTATCTCAATATTCAGTTTAAACGTCAACGCCGACCCTTATATGCTGACAATTGAGAAAAAAATACTTCAAACTCAAATTGATAAATCGATGCCTATCGAAAAATCAAACTTTATAGGTAAAGCGTTAATTGATAATCCTAAATTAGAATTAAACGGTCAATTAAACAAAATAGAGTTTTGGGTTAATTTTGATGCGCTTATTCTCAAAAAAATTAATGCAGTCGGTGTGAGTAAAATTTCTGCCAATTTATTTTATAACCATCAAGAAGGGGCATTTTATTTACACGACCCAATTGTTGAAGCACTTAATATTAAAAAAGTAAAAGACAAACACATTCCCATTTATAAAAAACTATTACAGGTAATTTTAAAAAGCAGCTTTAAAAAACACCCTATTTACGTTTTTGACGAACAAGACTTTCATCAAAAATTTGCCAAAGCAAGTTTAAAGTCCGTTGCAATTGTGGATGATGCATTGGTTGTGGTGATGGATTTAGGGCTGTAGGTATAGTTGTAGGATTGGTTATAAGTTTGGTTGTAGGTTTGACTTAATCGTCACAAGGATGTGACTAATTAGAATTATGCAGGAGCAAATAATCGAACCAATCTTTTAGTTTTGTCGGATTAAAATCCGACCTACATTTTAAATTGAATCCCAACTCTAAAATTTGAAATACCCTCTGGTTTTATTGAGTTTCGAACATGATGACATGGGAAACATGTTTAACAATATCACGTTGTAATTCATGTATTTGTCCTAGGGTTATCGATTGGGTGACACCCTTGACGTCTAAAGCTTGATCGATACTTAAATCATATCTATGGGTTGTTTTTAAATAGTAAATTAGTTCATTCAAATTACTTTCGTCGAAATACTAATAAGCGACATCCATGTCGTGAATTAAAACGCCCTTCATTTTTGAATTAAACCCCAAACTCCAAACTCCATTTTGATTTAAAGCCTTGTTTTTATGGGGTTTCGAACAAAATAACATGGGATGTCTGTTTAACAATATCACGTTGTAATTCATGTATTTGTCCTAGGGTTATCGATTGGGTGACACCTTTAGCGTCTAAGGCTTGATCGATACTCAAATCATATCTATGGGTTGTTTTTAAATAGTAAATTAGTTCATTCAAATTAAATTGTTCGATATCTAATTCATTATAATAATTCACTCGCACATCACTTTTAGCACGATTGAAGTCTTCCATCGACATCGGTGTATTTAAAAAGACATCGATTATTGGTCTAGTGACTTTATTTATTTCAGCTTCATCGGTAATTGAACTACTAAAAAATATACTTAATTCATTTAACAGGCTTTCGTCATTTATATACGCTGTATTAACACCAAATGCATAAGCCAATCCATTTTCTGAGCGTATTTCATCATACAAATTATTATATAACGCATAAGCTAATATCCATCGTGCCTGTCTAAGTTCAAAGTTCACATCCAATTTATCTACGATATAATATGTAACATTAGATCCTATCAGCTCATTGTTGTTTACAAGAACCGTTATATCTTCCGGTGTTTTTAAATTATTAATAAAATCCTGTTGATAAGCCAGCGATGTTGTATTGGTAATTAAAGGGGTTATATATTTATTGATACTTTTATGTACTTGTTCAACACTTAAATCACCTACAATTAAAAGGGTCGGTTGTAATGTTGTATTTAATCGACTTTGTTGAAAAGACTGAAAATCTATTTGTTGTCCATTTTGTAACACATCAACATTTAAAATGGTCCTTGCGAAGGGTTCATTATACAGCGCTTTATTTTTTGCTAAATTAAAGATCGTTGATGTTGACGCGATAGGATTGGATAATATATTTCGTTGTAATTTATTAATATTTAAATTAACTTGTTTTTGACTAGTGCGAGTACTTAATATCTCATATAAAAGATTCATGTTTTTATCAAAATCATTTGATTGAGCGTGTATTCTTATTTGATCTCGATTTAAGTATCGATAAATATAGTTAGACTCAACTAAGTGGGCGGGTAAACCTAAGTAACTAGATTCGTCATATATAAACGACCATAACAGCGCGGTACTATTCATTTGTGCCGACGATATATCTAATGCATTTTTATAAAAATAATTAATACTAAATTTGTTTTTACTATTTACATGTTGTTTTGATTGTGACAAAAACTGAACATTTATGCCGTTATCAAGTTTCCAACTAAATACATTTTTATCTAATATTTCTGAATACTCAATTGTATATTCAATTTCTTTTAAAACCTTAGGCACAAACATTTTAATTGATATAGGATTATTTTCTTTATCTTCTACAGCATCGTTATTTTTAACGTGCTTTTTAATATATTTTTTTAGATTGGTTCTATAATAATTATCACTTTTTTCGTCTTTTACTTTTTTTGATGTATGTTCTTGTATGAATACAAATACATGTTCACTTAATAATTGATTACTTTTTGTTTGAATTAATTTTGTATCTATTAATTCTAAGAATCTTCCGATTGTGTTTTTTAAGCTTAAAATAGACTCAATTGGCTCTAATGAATCAAGTTGATTATAAAAAACAATTATAAACTGGTTACTATCATTTGAATTAAGTGGGTTATATTGATTATCTATGAATTTACCCTTTGCTAACTGCATAATTTTAGCGCTTATTTGTTCAGACTTAATTTCGTTAAACACCCTATTAATTTTTGTTATTACCTCAGCAGACGAGCCATTCTTAACATACAGTTCGATATTTAATAGTGAAACATCCATTTGTTTAATAGAGAAATCAACACTAAAGTCAATCAAATCATCATTATCAATTTTTAAATTTTCCAATTTAAATTGAATAACATAGGTTATAAATTGAATGGTTAATTGATCCAGTTGTTTATTACTTGAATTTGATTGATGAAAAATATTATAAATTATTTTTTCAACACCTAGATTATTATGTTGAAGATACGCTTGGCTGTTTTTAAGGGTTACTTTTTCTTTTTGGGTAAACTTAACGCTGCTTTCCCATTTTTTTGAGTTTTTGACTTGTATGCTGTGTAACATTTCTTTTTTATCAATATTGCCTATTATTAATAAATGTGTATTTTCTGGGTGATACCATGTTTTGTAAAACTTAAATAGATCCTCTATTTTAATTGATTCTATTTTTTTCTTATCGGCTTTATACCCCGTATAATGTGTATTTTTTTTGAAATATGTTTTGCTATAGGCCTCACCTATTGATTGATTTCGGTATTGCCATTCTTGTAATACTATATCAACATTCACTTGATGTTTATTTTCATTTAATTGCGTTAAAGTTTGCCAATTAGCAATAATATCTAAAATAAAATCAACTTTATCGGGCTTAACCTTAAATTCATAACTGGTATAATGTGCAGCAGTTGTGGCATTCGCGTAACCGCCAAGTGATGACATATATTTTTCAAAATTATCAAAGCCTGCCACATCAAACAATGCATGTTCCAAAATATGCGCAACATCTGAATCGCGTTTTTGTTGATTAAACTGCCCAGCTAATACATTCCAATGAATATGCACTAACCCATCTTCGTTGGGTATATCTTTGAACAACACTTTCATACCATTTTCTAAGATGTGTTGATCGATAGTTACATCGTTAATAATTAATTTATTATCGGGTTTTGATGATTGTGTATCACACGAATTCAAAAGAACCAACCAGGTTATAGGTAATAAAACCCAATAAATAAACTTCATATTTTATCCTTTGTTGTTAATGTCACTAATTTACACCAATCAAACTTCATACTTTGTCCGTTGTTAATGTTACTAATTTAGACCAGACATACTTCATACTTTGTCCGTTGTTAATGTTACTAACTTACGCCAAATGAATTCCATAGGACCTTGTTTAAAGTATTTAAAATAATATTGCGCAAAAACAATTTGCAGCCCAATAAATATCACTGCAATCATTAATACCTCTACTCTTGATAATGTGGAATATAACTGAATTACAAACACTCGAAACAATAACAACATGATAATGGATTGACTGATATATAAAGTTAAAGCTAATTTACCTGCATTTTCTAACCACTTTGATATACGATTATTTTGAGATAATTTGATTAAACAATGTGAATAAATAACAGCCATCAATATATTAGATATAAATCTAAACACAGAATAATACTCAACAACACTGCGCTCTGTATATTGATAAAGGTGTTGTAAATAGGCTGGAATACTAATTGATACAACCGCTAATATTGTAAACAAAATGAGTTGTTGATTATTTAACCCTTGTTTATAAAAATTAAGTCGATGTAATAATCCACCTAATATCATACAAAAAATAATATTAAAATAGACAGTTGGTTCAAATAAAATACTTAGAAACTCAATAATTTGATGCTGTAGTTGCAATAAATAAGGCCCCGTCCAAATTCTCACGGCATCCTCTACCCCTGTTGCGCTTAATATTATATCTAACGATTCACCCAAACTAAGAAAGTATATTAACCCTATATAATACAATGAAATAAGCACACTAAATATTACACCTATTATGATCAGTCGTTTTATTAATTGTTTATTATTGAGTTCTCGAAACTTTGTTTGAATTAAAATAAATGCGCAGATTGCGTATAACAATAAAATATCGCCACTCCACAAAAAAACACCGTGTAACAATCCAATCAACATCAACCAAGTTAAACGTCTTGACACTTTTTCCTTTGGTAGGCTGCTCAACTGAATTAATAATCCTGCGCCAAATAACATGGCCAACATCGACATAAATCGCCCATCAAAAAAGAAGAACACAAATTGAAATACAAAAACATCCAAAGCCGAACCGTCTCCTTGATTCCAAAAAGGGCTAATGTAAGCGGAGAAAGGCCCTGCCATTGCTTGAATGTTTAATATTAGAATACCCAACATTGCGAAACCTCTGATTCGATCCAAACTGTTTAAACGTTTAATGGGTTCAATAATGTTTGTTTCTGTGTAAGTCGGACTAAGAATCGAGGGACTAGTCACAGGGTTAGTCGCTGGGTTAGTCGCTGGGTTAGTCGCTGGGTTAGTCGATTCTAGTGGCACTGTATCTTGCATGTCATTTCCATAATGAGACGAATAATAACGAAATGCTACAGGTTGAGTTTCTGCTTGTCATCTATTTGATAACTTAAATAACTAGCTTAGAATAATTAATTTCATTTTATTTAAATCGATAAGTGTTTGTTCTTCGATGTACTTATCAATGTAGCGACAGCTTAAATACAGTGGATTACTAATTAAAATTCATTGCCTTCTCTTAATCTTTCCCCCTAAACGTCGCTTTTTCAATCGTTTTTCTCTATAATGTGCGCCATTGTTTTTGTAGTAAAATTACGAATTTGTGCTGTTTATCTGTCCTGTTACGTTATTTTATTACATTTATTTCTCAAACGGCCAAGCCGTTGAACCTACTTAGGAGTCAATCATGACTAAAATTGTAAAGATCATCGCTCGCGAAATCATGGATTCTCGTGGCAACCCTACTATTGAAGCTGACGTAACTTTAGAATCTGGTGCTAAAGGCCGTGCTGCTGCTCCTTCTGGCGCATCTACTGGTTCTCGTGAAGCATTAGAATTACGTGATGGCGATAAGGCTCGTTATTTAGGTAAAGGCGTATTAAAAGCTGTTGCTGCTGCTAACGGCCCTATCGCTGATGCGTTAATTGGTCAAGATGCTTTAGATCAAGCTAACATCGATCAAATCATGATTGATTTAGATGGCACAGAAAACAAAGATAAGTTCGGCGCTAACTCTATTTTAGCTGTTTCTTTAGCTGTAGCTAAAGCGGCTGCGATCTCTAAAGGTGTTGAATTATACGTTCACATCGCAGATTTAAACGGCACTCCAGGCGTTTACAGCTTACCAGTACCAATGATGAACATCATCAATGGTGGTGAGCACGCTGATAACAATGTTGATATCCAAGAATTTATGGTTCAGCCAGTTGGCGCTAAATCTTTCAAAGAAGCGTTACGTATGGGTGCTGAAATCTTCCACGCACTTAAAAAAGTATTGTCTGATAAAGGCTTAAATACTGCAGTTGGTGATGAAGGTGGTTTCGCGCCAAACTTAGCATCTAACGCTGAAGCATTAGTTGTAATCAAACAAGCAGTTACTGCAGCTGGTTATGAGTTAGGTTTTGATAAAGACGTAACATTAGCGATGGATTGTGCTGCATCTGAATTCTATTCAGATGGTATTTATGATCTTAAAGGCGAAGGCAAAAAATTCACTTCTAACGAATTCTCTGACTTCTTAGGTGAGCTTTGTAAAGACTACCCAATCGCTTCTATCGAAGATGGTTTGGACGAGTCTGATTGGGATGGTTTCAAATACCAAACTGATCTTTTAGGTGACAAAGTTCAAATCGTTGGTGATGATTTATTCGTTACAAACACTAAAATCTTCAAAGAAGGCATCGATAAAGGGATTGCTAACTCGATCTTAATCAAGTTCAACCAAATCGGTACTTTAACTGAAACTTTAGCTGCTATTAAAATGGCTAAAGATGCTGGTTACACAGCTGTTATCTCTCATCGTTCTGGTGAAACTGAAGATGCAACTATTGCTGATTTAGCAGTAGGTACTGCTGCTGGTCAAATCAAAACTGGTTCTTTATGTCGTTCTGATCGTGTTGCTAAGTACAACCAATTATTACGTATCGAAGAAGAGTTAGGCGAAAAAGCTATCTACAACGGTTTAAAAGAAATTAACTGTAAAGGTTAATATCAATTAGATTGATACTTTTTAGTATTGTTTAAAAGATAAGCCACTCATTGAGTGGCTTTTTTTTGCAACAAATTTTAAGAATATAATTAATTAATGTTTAGCGAAAACCTTCAACTAATAACTAATAACTGAAGAGACTGTTAAATTTTAAGCCAGTACTATCACAATCTTGTTTATTCCAAAATCACAGTCTTAAATATTATTTTACTTTCACTTGCGCTTCTTGGCCTGCTGCATTAACTTTTAACCAGCCCCAAATTCGTCTAGTCACTAAATCGTATTCCCCATTTACCCCAAATGCACTGTCATGCATTTTTATTTGTGAATAATTAGGATGTTGTTTACTGAGCATGAGCCCTTTTCGCCATTTGGCTTGATTTAATTCATATTCATTTTTAGGTAAATATAAATCTAAAATGGGGATGGTTAATGTACTTAAATATTCACTGAATTTTTCAGTTTGATTAACAGCATTTTCATGCCCATTAATACTGATCATGGCGAAACCAAAATTATCAACATCTTGCATATACTCACTTAAATATTTAGCCACCCAATAACTGCCTGTTCCAGTACCCACAATCACTAAATTAAATTGCCCTTTGTTTTGTAAATAAATAATGGATGCACCTATTCTGTCTTTAATCATTTGCTCGTATTGGCGTTGATCATAAAGTTTACCACTTGGAATGGTAATGGAAAACGTCATCCAACCGACATCGGGTAGAAAATTACGCATCGGGTGTATCCATTTTGGCCAGTTAGCATTTTGCCCCACGTCATGCACAATTAATAACGCACCTTGTGGTACAACTGCACGCTGCGCCTGCATTAAAGCAATAAACTGAGCATTTTGGCCTTCAGGTAAATCTTTAATGGATTGCGCCCCATCTAAATAATCAATAATTTCAATTTTATCTACGTACAAACCTGGTGGAAAACGTTTTAATAACGCATCAGATTGAGCAAAATCAGTCATTAACGTTGAGGACATCAACAAACAACTGAATACTAATAACCCTATTAAACTACATCCACGTGAAATATTAATAACACCCACCTTCAAACTTAAACTTAAAATAATAAACGTTCTTAACCTAAAATAATAAACACCCTTAAAAACAGTATAGATGTGGTAAGTGCTTGTTAACTAGCGGGATTTGTAAAGATATGTTTTAATGCGCTCAATTATTTTCTCGCCAAATGGCATATTTATTAAGGTTTAACCATGCAAATCAAATCATTTTTATTACCTATTATGATGGCAACTACTGTATCTATCGTTGCTTGTTCATCAAACGATGACAATTCGACTCAAACAAAAACGGATCAAACTGTAACAACACAAACGGATCAAGCTGTTGAAACACAAATACAAACAATTGAAGTTAAAAAAGTTGAAGCGCCTTTACCCACTGTTTTTGACACAGCAGAATTACAGTTAAGTTATTATATTGGTTTTAACGTTTCTTCTAGTATTTTAGCGTCTGAATCTTTTAATTTAGATGTTGAACTGGCCACACAAGGTATTCGTGATGGCGCAAATGGCCTTGAATCTTCAGTGTCACAAGAAGAATTAACGTCAGCAGATATAATTTTACGTGATCACTTTGAACAAAAAGCAGCAGCACAAAACACTAATACATCAACTGATACTTCAACAGCAACTGCAACTGCAACTGCAACTGAAATTGAAATTGAAATTGAACCTACTGCTGAGTTTATCCAAGCAGAGTTAGATTTAAGTTATTACATTGGGTTTAATATTGCTTCTAGTGTGATTGCATCAGACTCTTTTGAATATAACTCAGCGGCATCAATTGCTGGTTTATTGGATGGAGCTAATGGGATTGATTCTCAAGTAACTCCTGAGCAACTTGAAGCTGCTGACGCTGAGCTTCGTCAACGTTTTGAAGCTAAACAAGCCGCTTTAAACGAAGAGCAAATGAAAGCTCAAGCGTTATCTCAAAAAATGCAAATGGAACAAGCAGAGTCAGCTAAAATTGATGGTGTTAGTTTCTTAAATGAAAACGCAACTAAAGAAGGTGTAATAACAACCGATTCTGGTTTACAGTTTTCTGTTATTTCTAAAGGCGACGGAACAGGTATCTCACCCACTCCAGCACAATCAGTTGAAGTGCATTACCATGGTACTTTAATCGATGGCACTGTATTTGATTCATCTGTTGAACGTGGTGAGTCGCTTTCTTTCCCATTAAACGGTGTAATTTCTGGTTGGACTGAAGGTCTACAGTTAATGCAAACCGGTGATACATTCCGTTTCTTTATCCCTAGTGATTTAGCTTATGGTGTGCGTGCTACTGGTTCAATTCCAGCTAACTCTGTATTAATTTTTGATGTTGAATTAATTAGTATTAGCGCTGAATAATTTAATCTAATAATAAAAACCCGACTAGATCGGGTTTTTTTATGCCTGACAATCAGTTTTATATGACTATTTTAGTATTAAAGACATTTTAGTATTAAAGACATTTTAGTATTAAAGAAACTCTAGTATTTAACAAGTTTTGGTATTTAGTATTTTTTATTAGTAGCAAAGTGACTTTAGGAGAAAACATGTACATTGGTGAAGTTAGTAAATTAATTGATGCTTCCGTAAAAACAATTCGTTTTTATGAAGAACAGGGATTGATCTCAAAACCAGCTCGTTAAAGGCACGTATCGTATTTACAATGACAACATCATTAATCAATTATTGTTTATTAAACAAGCTAAAGACTTAGGTATTTCGTTAAATGATATATCTAAAATTAATTTAAATGATACAACACAACTTGATTGGCAGGATGTATTTAACCAGCTTGAAACTATTTCAAAATCGAAACTTGAAGAAATACAAAAACTGCAATCTCAAATTCAAAACATAAAAAATATGCAAGCGGGTATAAAACAATGTATAACAGATTAACTCATTAAACCTTTCAAATTCCAAACTTGTAAACTTGACTCTCCCCTTAAGGGCAGACTTTATACTGCTTTTTTAACCATCTAAAAGGCGTATTATGTTTTCTTTTAAATCAAATAAACAATCCGTTTCTAAAAACATACTCATTCTAAATGGCAACCCAAAACAAACAAGCTTTTGCAAACTAATAACTGAACACACTTACCTACAGCTAAACGATTTTTCAATTCATAATGTTAAAACTCTACATTTATATGATATGAGTTTTAATCCAGATTTAACAGTTGGCTTTCAATCTAAACTTGAGTTAGAACCAGACTTAATCGCGTTTCAGCAGTTATTAACTTGGTCGGATCACATAATAATAATTACACCAATATGGTGGGGAACCATTCCAGCTAAATTTAAAGGGTTAATTGATAGAACGTTTTTACCGGGTTTTGCGTTTAAATATAATCAAGGCAAAACAGTTGTAGAAAAACTATTAACAGGGAAAACAGCAAGCTTATTATTAACCTTAGATACACCATCTTGGTATTTTAAACTCTTTCAAAAAGCACCAGGAATATCCCAACTAAAAATTACGATATTGGCATTTTGTGGCATTAAAACAAAACAAATTAAGTTGTTTTCTGCTGTAATGAAATCTGATAATTCACAAAGAAACAAATGGCTAAAACAGGTTAACGTTATGCTAGATAAGTTATAATACAAACTATTTTAGCTGGCATAATATTTTTTACAATCTGAAAAATAAAACAATAATTGAATTGCAGGATTATCGATTCGTCGTATTCTGCATACTCACAAACACTGAATATAAAAAATAAGCAGAAATTTCGAAAAAGACAACTGCAAAATAAAACCTAATATTAGTTTTACATACATAACTGACATTTATAAAAAAAGTGTAAAAACTGGTTACTCTTCGTTTATTCTAAGGGTAATGTTATCCAAAATTGACTGCCTTTATCGATACCATCTGACTCAACACCAATTTCACCACCCATTGCATGAATCAAACTTTTACAAGTCGCTAAACCTAAACCGTGTGAGCCACTTTCTTGTTCACGATTATGATCCGCTCTAAATAATCGATCAAATACCAACGCTTGATATTCTTGTTTAATTCCTTGACCGCTGTCCATTACAGTAATTTTAATGTGATCACTGTTTAATTCAACGCTGATTTTAATTTGATCATTTGTTTTTGAATAGTTAAACGCATTTTTAATTAAATTATGCATCACTTGCATAAAACGTTCTTTATCTACATTAATCATTTTATCATTATCAAGGTACTCAACATTCCAACTTTTAACTTCAGCAATGGCTTGTGCTTCATATAATAAAAAAATATGTTTTAATAAATCGTTAATCGACTCTTGTGTTTTATGTAATTTAAGCTCACCAGATTCCGCTTTTGATATAATTAAAAAATCAGACACCAAAGCTTCTAAATGCTCCATCTCTTTGCTCATTGTATTAAAACGTTGTTTGGTGGGGTCCAACACTCCATCCCCCATTGCTTCTAAGTATCCACCAATTACTTGTAATGGGGTTCTTAAATCGTGGGCTATATTGGCGGTCATTCGTTGTCGCTCTTTATACAACTGCTCTAATTTTATTTGGGTTTGTTTTAACTCGGTTACGTCGGTTAATAAAATACTATAACCCTGATGTTTGTTATCTGCCTGTGATATATCAGACACCCCAATACGATAACAAAATTGTTTATTATTTTTAGTTGCCCAGATTTCCTGCTCGCTACTTTTGATTATATTGTCTATTTTAGTAATTTTCGTTACATCACGACCGATACATTGATCAAAGTTAACCTTAAAAATAGACTGTGCAAAAGGATTAATATCTAATATTTTCTGATCTTTGTTTGTCACAATCACACCGGCTTGTAAATTTTGCACCACTTGATTAATAGCTAATGGCACAAGTTTAAATGCGCTGTATTTAAATAATGCAATGGCATAACAGATAAGCGAAGCCAAAATCAAAATAACAATTTGATCCACTCTGGGAATAATAACCACTCCAAAAAAATCACTCATCATTCTAAACATTAAGGGTAAAAATCCACCCAATGCTAACCAATATGCTTGTTTTCTGTATATTTTTGGAGCGGTTCTTACATACCATAAATAAATAAATGTACTGCTTAATATAGTGGCATACATACCCGCTGCGTAAATAGCAAACCACCAACCTTTATCGGTTCTTACCTCTAATACACCTGGTGGTAATGAAAAACCAGTCCAATACCAATTATGATAATGACTAGTCCAAACAACTAATGTAGTACTGACTGCCCAGCCATATATCAAAACATTAAACCAAGTTTTTCTTAATATTTTATCTAATCGTGTATTTTGTAATGCTAATACCAATGCCAATACAGGCCCAAATGTAGCGCCAATGTATTTGATCGATGTCCAAAATATTTTGCTTTCTATGGCCACAGACGCCATCTCCATAATACTCATAAACTCCCAGATAAAGAGCATTAATGAATACCAAGCAAACGTACGAATGGCAGGATTACCTTTTATAGGAAATGCATAAAATGCAAAACCTAATGCGATCATAGCGGCAATAATAAAAGGTATAATTAATGGATCAAAACTTAATAATAAATTCATCTTAAAGCGCCTTTAATCGATAACCCGTACCAAACACAGTTTCTATCACTTCGGTCACGCCATCATAATTAAGTTTTTTTCTTAAATTATTCACATGCACCTTTAGTGACGATTCAGCAGTATTTAGCCCCATTTCATTTAACACATCCACTAGAAAAGCTTTTGTTAACACTCGTGTTTTATGCTCTAAAAATATTTTTAATAATTGAACTTCTGTGGGGGTTAGTGCTATTAATTTATTTGAAATATGAATTTGCAATAAATCTAAATCCATTTTAATTTCACCATGACTTAATTCATTTACATTTTGTACAGGTGTTTGCTGTCGTCGAAACACAGCTTGAATACGAGCGTGTAATTCTTTTAAACGAATGGGTTTATTCACATAGTCATCTGCACCTAACTCAAAAGCCTTAATAGTATCGCTTTCATCTTCTTTAGCAGTAATAACAATAACTGGTGTTTGATGTTGCACTCGAAGTCGTTTTAAAAATTCAAAACCATCCATTCTAGGCATCATAAGATCTAACAAAATAATATCAGGCTGCGATTGTTTGATACTGGCTAGACCTAATATACCATCACCTGCGGTTTGTACTGAAAATCCTTGTTCTCTAAAATAATCATTAATTAACTCTCGCATGGTCAATTTATCTTCAATTACTAAAATTTTTTTCAAAGTACTTGCCCACTTAATATTAATGGACACATCATACCTTGATTTGGTAAATTTTTGGTAAAGAGAATTAAATGCCTTGTTTCATCAAATAATTATACTTTTTTAACATCTGCTCATCACTAATCTTACAAACATTTATCTCACAGTATTCTCCCTGTGTGGCTTTGTTTAAAATGGCAGGCAATAAATCGTAAAAGGTATCAGCGTCTATTTGCACAAGTTTAGAATCAATCCAAACCCAACCCGGCACTACAAAACTACCGTGTGTATATCCGTATTTTTTAACTGATTTAATGCCTTCTAATTTGGGTAAATGATCACTAAATACTAAAACAATACTATCAGGATCCAATACCATTAAATCTTGAATATAATAATACAATGAACGTGTTCGATAATAGTTTTGATTGATGGCATCAAGTGTCATAGCAGACACTTTAAAACCATTACTGACTTCAATTATTTTTTCATGTTCAATAGCCACTGGATGTGGGTAATGACCATATATTGGTACCATAAAATTTAATATTGATTCATTATTTTCAATTTTTTGTTTGATATATTTTAAATTATCTTCATAAAAACGTTTGTCTGTCATATGTTGATGATCATCTTGTTTAGTGATTAAATAAGTTTCATCATCATAACTTAAATATCTAGACGGATAATGTTGTTCATCAAACCCTAAGCTTTTATACGCTAATCGTTTATTAAAAAATGTAGGTTTAAATCCATTTGAAGTAATGCTTGTATACCCTTTTTCAGAAAACATATGAGGCAAACAATCCATTTTTTTACCCAATAACATATTAAATTCTATGGAATTTAAGCGTTTAAGGTTTTTAGTTGCGCATAAAATTTCAAACTCAGCATTGGCAGTTCCACCTCCAAATACAGGGGTTGTATAATATTGAGTATACTCATCGGTCATATCACTCCATTTTTTGTACACCGGATGAATATTATATTCCAAACTGGTTAATTCTCTTGCATCAACAAAACTCTCAAATAAAATAATATGAACATTTTTATTAAAAGCATCAGGCAACAGACTTGCTTGTATACGCTCAATATCATCTTCATTTAATTTGTTACGAGCAATGAGTTGTTTGGCATGTAAATAATAAGTAGCGAAATAATAGCCATTTTGTTGCACTGTTTTTTTATCTTCAAAACCTACATTAGATCCACCTAAACGTTTGTATAGCTGCACATAACTGTCTGGGTAATTATGCGATAAAAAGGCAGGAAATAGAAAACCTAACAACAAAAATAATGATAACCAAGATCTTGTGCGAAAGTGAGTATTTAAATAAACCAATAAAATAACAACGAACACAAACAACATCATAACAATGGTTTGCATCCAGCTTAATACACCTATTAATTCATAGAATTGTGAAAAATCGGTTATTTTAAACACCCGTTCAAAATTCGCATAAAACAAATTAAAAAATACATAAGGAATAATGGCAATACAATAACTCAACCAAAACCTAAATTTTGAACTTTTAAAATTAAAATACAATACATAGAATAAACTCAAAAATATCCATATTTCCACTTTAAAAAATCTATCCGACAAAGCAATACCAATAGTTATTTGAAATACTCTTAAAATTATCCAAGTTAAAATAACAATCGACAAAAACTGTTTTAAGACACGTAACAACATGAAGGTATATTTTTTAAAATTTAGTTTGTTCATATAAATTTAATCAAAGAAGGGAGGTTTAAAAAAGCAATCCATTGCTTTAGGAGGATTTTTTAACTACACATCGGTATCTAAATATAATTATTCATTCAAATATAAATAGTAGGGTCTTTTACACCAGCAGCAGTAAAACCTTGTTTACGTAAAACGCAGCTATCACAAACACCACAAGCTTTACCATGGTCATCGGCTTGATAACATGAAATAGTTTGTGCGTAGTCAACACCTAAGTCTAACCCTTTTTGGATAATCTGTGCTTTAGTTAAATCAATTAACGGAGTTAATATCGAAAGCTTTTTACCTTCCACACCCGCTTTTGTTGCTAAATTTGCCAACAGTTCAAATGCTTGAATAAACTCAGGACGACAATCTGGGTATCCTGAATAATCTACCGCATTCACTCCAATGAATATTGCATCAGCTTCCAATACTTCTGCCCAGCCTAATGCTACTGATAAAAATACAGTATTACGAGCGGGTACATAAGTTACTGGAATTTCATCACTGTCTGGCTCGTAATCAGGTACATCAATGTCATCGGTTAATGCCGAACCACCTATTAAACGTAAGTTTAGAGGCACTATTTTATGTTCTACACCACTTTGTTTAGCAATTTTTGCTGATGCTATTAACTCACTACTATGGCGTTGACCATAATCAAAACTCATAGCATGACATTCATAACCTTGCTGTTGTGCCATTGCTAATACAGTAACAGAATCTAATCCACCAGAAAGCAATACTACTGCTTTTTTATTCGCCATTTAAACCATCCAGTCTTAATTGTGCTTGTTTTGCTGTTGGGTCGTGTGCAAACTCTTTTACTACACGCACTAAATATTTTTTCGCTAAAACGATGTTGTTTTTTTGTACCGATATATCTGCCATTTCAATTAAACTTGATGCCGCTTTTGGATTTTTTGGAAAGTTTTGCTGAGTTTGAAAAAACATTGAATTGGCTTTTTTGGTATTATTTAATTTCAAATACACTTTTCCAAGCCAATACATCGCATTTGGCATACGCTGGGAATTTGGAAACTGCTCTATAAATAATTCAAATTCTTTTTTTGCATTTTTATAATCTTGTTTTTGTAAAAAAGCAATCGCTTGTGCGTATTGTTCAGAACCTTTTTGTTTGATCACTAAAGCGGCTGTTGATGTAGCTGATCCTTGCGCTGAAGTGATATTTGAAATTGGTGTTATTGCAGCATTTTCTAGCTCTTTTTCTAAACTAGCAATTTTTAACGTCAGCTGTGCAATTCGTTTATCCATTTCTAGATAACGCTTTTTATGCTGAGATTCGATACGGTTTAATTGATAAGCTTGCTCATCAACTGTTCCACTTAATATCGACACTTCATTTAATAAATCTGTGACGTTATACAGAAGTTCATTGAGGATTTCTTGTTGAGGGTTTTTATTGGTTTGTACTGTTACTTCTTCAATATTGGCAGCACAAACAAAAGTGCTGCTTAATAAAGCAGCACTAAATAAAAAACTCGTTTTGAATATTTTCATAGACTCGACCAGTTTATTAGAACTTCAAACAGATTGCTTAAAGTTTTATAAATTTTTAAATTACTTAACAACCTAAATTACGTAAGAATCTTTGAAGTACGAGGCAAAAACTTTGCCTTTACTACTGTAAAGGCTATGTTTTTAACGAAGTAATTCGATGATTATTGCGTGATTTTATTGGTATATAACTTCTACACGACGGTTTTTAGCATGTGCCGCGTTAGTTTGACCAAAATCAGCAGGAGACTCTTCACCCATAGCGATGATAGAGATCTGAGCTTTGTTAACACCTTGCAAACGTAAGTAAGCAGCTACTGCATTGGCACGACGCTCTGATAAACCTAAGTTATATTCAGGAGTACCACGTTCATCAGCATGACCTTCTAAAACAACTTGTTGATCCATGTTCAAATTTAAGTATTCAGCATGTAAATCTAAAGAGTCACGTGCTTCAGCTGTTACAGCAGATTGATCAAACTTGAAATAGACAGTCATGTTATCTGCAATCGCATCCATTAACATTTTAGCTTTCTGTTCAGCTTTCATTTTTGCTTCAGCTGCTTCATCTACTACAGGAAGCACTAACGGATCCATTTTTACTTCTTCTATATCTAAATCTGTATTTGTTGTATCGTTATTATTACCTGTAGATGAAGTATTATCTGCTTTAACAGCAGGTCCGCCACATGAAGATAATGCTACAACAGCTGTTAATGCGATTGCTTTGATAAGTAATGATTTGCTCATTTTAAATTCCCGTAAAGTAAGTAGTGAGAACTCTTTGAAAAGAATACATCGAAAAAGTTCTTATTTTTATTGTTAATCTTTGCCAAAGTACAGGTTTAAAGTCTTTATTTCAAGCACTTTGGCATTTCGTTTAATTATTATATGGAGACCAGCTTGGTTCACGAATATCATGTGCGTCTACTGGCATCGATTTTGTGATTTTTCCATCCATTGATACCCATGATAGAACACTTTTCCCATTTTTTTTAGTTGCATAAATTAAATTAGAGGCATTAGGTGCAATACTTGGTGATTCATCAAATTCAGTCGACGATATAATACGCATTTTGCCTGTCTCCATATCTAATGCAGCAATCGAATACACGTCATTTTGTAGACTTACTGTCACCACATAACGCCCATCGGCTGAATAACTAGGTTTGGCATTATATTTACCATCAAACGTTAAACGCACAACTCGGCCATTTGAAACGTCGGCTTCATAAACTTGTGCTGAGCCACCACGATCAGATGTGAATACGATTTTTTTACCATCTGGTGACCAGCTTGGTTCGGTATCAATTGCTCGATTTCTAGTTAAACGACGCACATCACTTGTTACCAAATCTTTAATATAGATTTCGTAATTGCCATCTTTTGTTGATTGAAATGCTATGTATCTGCCATCTGGTGAAAATGCTGGGGCAGAATTGGTTGCATTTTTATAATCAGCAATCACAAAGTGTTCACCGGTTGCTAACCTTTGACTAAGTACTACCCAATTACCATTTTTCACGGTTGCGTATGCAATATATTTTAAATCGTGTGACCACGTGATAGAAATAATAGGTGCCGTGTCTTGGTACACAACATGAACATTTTCACCATTTGCATCCATTATATGAATTTTTTGTAATGTATCATTCCCTACAATTTCACGGGTTACGAAGGCAATTTTGGTTTGAAATATACCTTTAACTCCAGTGATATGTTCATAAATTCGATCTGATAACTCATTACCGGCTTTTCTTAGGGAGTATTCATCCGTTGTTGTTTCTACAAACTCTTCGAACATTTTCTTAGAAGTATCAACATTAAATGCTGATATTGAAATACGCACTTCACCAGGTTTTGCTGAATTTACAACAACATCACCTAATATTAAAAAGTTTTGTTTTAATAATGACCAATTTCGAAAATATATATCCGCTTCCGACCTAGGTTGACTCATCATATTAGCTGGATCAAGTGCTAAAAACTCACCGGATTGATTTAGATTTAATCGAATTAATTCATCTATATTTAAAGCTAAGGTTAGTGGTGCGCTTTGTTCAAACGGCACAATTGAAATTTTTGCCGCTCCGGCCTTGCCTTCGGTTACTAGAATATCAATAGCCCAAATTGACGGTGACATTATTGTCGCTACCAACAGTATTAAAAATTTAATGTTCATAGGTTTCCTCTAAATGTAATATTTAATGTTCTAAAGTTTTCTTCAAATATAATGAGATCTTCTGGCACTTTATAATTGCTTGTACTTCTAACTGCATTTAATAGTGATTGATCAAAAGCTTTATCACCATTTGATCTAATAATTTTGACATCCTCAACTTCACCAGTACCCGCCAACTTTATTCTAACTTCTGCTTCGTATGGTCTAGATGCTTGTAGTTTATTCCAATTGGATTCAACTTCTGCCTTAATTACCGCACCAAAAGTAGCAACAATATTCATCTGCTCTTGTCTTCTTGCAACAAGCTCTTTTTGTCGTTCAGTTAATGCGTCATAGGCAGCTTGCTGGTCCGATTCTCTCTGAAGTTCTTCTTCTAATATTTTTTGACCTTGTATTAATTCATCATTAATTTGTGCAGACTCATCATTTAATTCGGCCCATTCACGTGCTTCTTGTTCTTCTTTTAGTTTTTTTAGATTCTCTAAACGTTGTTTTTCCTGTTCTAATTTTTTCTTTTTTTCATCTTCAAGCTTTTTTAGATCAGCGTCTTTACGTTTTTGATCCGATATTTTTTTTGCTTTGTCTCTTTTCTTTTGATCTTCTATTTTTTTCTTATCGTCTTTTGGTTTAACTGGATCTGGTTTTTTTTCAATTGGTTTTTTAGGTTCCGATTTTTTTTCGTCTGTTTTTTTAGATTCAGGTTTATTCGGTGATACAGGAGGCTTAAAATCCATCAAATTAATAGCTGTATATTCGGGTATTTTGAATTTTTCAGGCTCTTTTTTAAATTCGACCACTCCAAAAAGCAGTGATCCAAATATTATTATATGCCCAAGCACTACTATAGATACAGCTAAACCGTATTCATCTAAAAATGCTTTTAATGATTGTTTAGAAGCTAACATTATTGCGCTGGAGCCTCTGTTTCCAAACCAACGGAAACTGCACCGGCTGCTTTAAGCACTCCTATCAGCTCCATTACTAAACCATAATTAATTGATTCATCAGCTCGTATCAGCACTAATATATCAGGGTTTTGTGTAATGATTTTTGTAATATGCACCCCAATAAGATCCAAATCTTCTTTAAATGGCTCTTTACCTGGTCTTTGAATTGAGTATTCATTTTGTGCATTAATCTGCACAGTCACATGTTCTGAAATATCACTAATTGGCAAAGCCTCACTTGTTAGGTCTGGCAAATCAATTTTTTCACCCTGTGGAATCATTGGTGAAGTTACCATAAAAATAATCAACAATACCAACATGACATCAATATATGGCACAACATTAATCTGTGCCATAGGTTTACGTTTTGTTCGACTCATAATTAAACCTAACTTTCTTTCTTTTGTGGTTTTGCAATATGAATTTGACGATGCAATATAGAAGTAAACTCTTCAGCAAATGTTTCGTAAGATCCTATTAAACTCTCAGCTTGTGAAGCAAAACGGTTATAAGCCACAACTGCTGGAATCGCTGCAAACAAACCCATCGCAGTGGCTGAAAGAGCCTCTGAAATACCAGGAGCAACCGCAGATAATGAAAGTTGAGAGGCGTCAGACAAACCTTGGAACGAATTCATGATTCCCCAAACCGTACCCAATAAACCGATATATGGCGTAATTGAACCCGCGGTTGCTAGAAATGATAAATGTTTGTCTAGTTTGTCGGCTTCTTTTTTAGCCACAACTCGCATCGCGCGATGTGTGCCAACCATAATAGATTCTGGATCCACACCAATTTGCTGGCGTAAACGTGTAAATTCTTTAAAGCCACTTCTAAAAATAGCTTCTGCGCCCCCTTCAGGGTCAGGATCGTTATACACTTGTTTATATAATTGGGTTAAATCCATACCAGACCAAAAACGCTCTTCGAATAAAAATAACGCTTTATTAGCGGTTCGTATTTTTCTAACACGCTCAATAATAATGACCCATGTAAAAACCGAAGCTAATACTAAGATAGCCATGACCGCTAAGACTACAATTGACATTTCTTCCACGAACTTTCCCCCACTGATTAAATATTAATCGATTCTTATTCGACCATTTTTGATTTTAAATTGGTTTTTAATGCCTCTGACATACGACACAATTTACCAGAACTAGTTGCAATTGACGCAATTTTTATTTCACCCGAAACCAATAGCTGTCCATTTCGAGTAATCACTTGCTGCATTATTACAGAAGATGATGTCAATTTTTGAATTATTACACTGACATCTATTAAATCATCCATTTTTGCCGAGGCTTTAAAGTTTAATGTCAAACTCGCCACCACTAAAATAAACCCTTCTTTTTCTGCAGCTGTATGCTCATAACCGTATTTTCGCATAAAATCGGAACGAGCACGCTCCATAAATTTTAAATAATTGGCGTGATACACAATTCCACCACAATCAGTGTCTTCTATATACACTCGCATTGATTGACTGTATTCACTCATAACTCACCTACCAATCCATTCTCTAGATTTGTTAATACACAAACTCTGGGGATACCCGCGATATAAGCTTGCTGTATTAAATATGACTCAATTACTTCATCAATATCAGTGTCCTCTATATACACTCGCATAGACTGGCTGTACTCATTTATAAGTTCACTCACAAGTCACTCGCAAAATCACTGACTAAGTTACTCGCTAAATCTGTTAATACTCGACCTCTAGGAGTACGTGCAATATAACCCTGCTGAATTAAATAAGGCTCTATGACATCTTCAATGGTTTCTTTATCTTCACTGATTGATGCCGCTAAATTTTCTAATCCTACTGGGCCTCCGTCAAACCGCTCTTGCATTATTCTTAATAATTTACGATCCAAATGATCAAAGCCGAGTTTATCCACATTTAACATGTTTAATGCTAAATCGGCTATTTTACTATCGACTACGCCTTCGCTTTTTATATCAGCGTAATCTCGTACTCGCCTTAGTAATCTATTGGCGATACGTGGTGTGCCGCGCGAGCGTTTCGCAATTTCATAAGCACCTTCATCATCAATAGGCACGCCTAACTTATTGGCAGAACGAAGTACGATAGTGGTGAGATCTTTTACATTATAAAACTCTAGACGCTGAACAATACCAAAACGATCACGTAAAGGTGAAGTTAATCGTCCCGCTCTTGTGGTGGCACCTATCAATGTAAATGGTGGTAACTCCAGTTTTATTGAACGTGCAGAGGGCCCTTCGCCAATCATAATATCAAGCTGATAATCTTCCATCGCCGGATACAATATTTCTTCAATATTAGGACTCATACGATGTATTTCATCAATAAATAATACATCACCGGCTTCTAAATTGGTTAACATAGCGGCTAAGTCACCTGCCCTTTCTAGAACAGGACCCGATGTTGTTTTGACCGACACCCCCATTTCATTAGCAATAATATTTGCTAATGTGGTTTTACCTAAACCGGGAGGCCCAAATATCAACGTATGATCAATCGGTTCATTTCGTTTTTTTGCAGCAGCCAAAAATATATTCATTTGCTCTTTTACTACGGGCTGACCCACATATTCATCTAATGAAATAGGCCTGATCGCACGATCATGATTCATTTCAGGTGCTGTTGTTTGTTGCGGAGTGATAAATCGATCTTCTTCAATCATTTAGCTATCCCTTCTATATGCTTTTATATGCTTTTTAAGGAGTGACGAATTAAATCATCCACACTCATATTATCTTTATATACACTTTGCACCGCTTTTGAAGCCACGGCTGGTTTATAACCCAAGGACACTAACGCACTTTGCGCGTCACTCATTATTAATGACGCTTGATGTTTTTCTTTGTCATCAACAAACTGCTCCATCGGTGTGGATAACTGATCCACATGCCAATCTTTTAAACGATCGCGCATTTCAATCATTAAACGTTCGGCTGTTTTTTTACCGACACCCGGCACAGACACAATAGCCGTCACGTCGTTTGCGTGCACACACTTCACAAATTCATCACTATCAAACGTTGATAAAATCGCCAATGCCATTTTGGGGCCTAAACCATTTACTTTGATTAAAATACGAAATAAATCACGGTCTTGAATTCGATAAAAACCAAACAATATTTGAGCGTCTTCGCGTACCACCATATGGCAATGTAATTTAACTTGCTCGCCTACTAAGCCAATTTGGTAACTTGTTGTCATGGGAATCAAAATTTCATAACCCACGCCATTTACATCAACCACAATTTCAGGTGATTTTTTTTGAATTAATAATCCGGTAATTAGTGCAATCATTTATTTAAACTCATTCGACCTTTGCGCCCAAATCGAGCGCCATTTAATTGAAGTAGTTGCGCACGAGAATGACCATGACACATAGCAATTGCTAACGCATCGGCGGCATCTTCTTGTGGAACACCCGGTAATTTTAAAAGTTGTTTGACCATTAAACCCATTTGGGTTTTATCAGCATTGCCATTGCCAACAATGGCTTGTTTCACTTTACGAGCGGCGTATTCATAAACTGGCATTTTTGCTTGAGTGGCGGCCACAATGGCACAACCACGCGCTTGACCCAGCTTTAACGCCGACTGAGCATTTTTACCCATAAATACTTCTTCGATGGCCAGCTCTTGGGGTAAATAACGTGCAATCACTTCACCTACATGCACAAAAATGGCGTCTAAGCGCTCAGGAAAACTAGGCAGTTTTTCAAGGCGTATGCATCCAGAGGCTATGTATTCTTGTTTTGAACCCACTTGATTGATGACCCCATAACCCATTTTACGTGAGCCAGGATCGATACCTAAAATAATCGCCAAAATAGTTACTCAAATGCTTAATAGCATGTTTGATAATAAAGACAAACATCATACTAAAAACCACTGTAGATGGATACAGTGTTTTATTGAAATATAGCTAAACTGTCGACTCTATTATTAAACTAAAAACCACGTCAAGAACGTGTTTGGAATACTGAATATTAGAACCATTTGAGATACACTTGTTTTTGACAAAATATCAAAGACAGTCAAAATAGAATATTCATGCAATATATAAAAGCCAAACCCAATGATTTTGAGTGTATTTATTCAATATTATTAGACAATGCAATTTGGCTAGATAGCAAAAATATCGATTATAGACCACAACAAAAATTAGGATTGACATGAAATTCATACAAGCCAAACCCAATGATTTTGAGTGTATTTATTCAATATTATTAGACAATGCAATTTGGCTGGATAGTAAAAACATTGTGCAATGGCCACAACAATGGATGGAAAGTATTCGACCTCAAATCAAAACCTCCATTAAAGACGGACAGTTTTATTTAATTCAAGAGCAAAACAAAGTGGTAGCGGTGGTCGAGTTAAAAACTCAAACAGAGTCGATTTGGGATAACGATCAAACACCAGCAGTGTATATCCATAAAATTGCCATTAACCGGAACCTTAGCAAACAAGGTTTGGGTAATCGTATATTAAACAAAACAGAACATTTTGCACTTCAACAAAATATAAATACACTGCGTTTAGATTGTGTGGCGCATAATCCTAAATTGCGTGGATTTTATGAAAGTTACGGATTTGAGTTTATTAAAGAAGTCGATATTAACGTAGTGGTTTTAGCGTTATATGAATTTAAAATAACGAGGCTTAAACAAAGAGACAGCTATGAGCAGAAAAAACATAAGAATATTATTCATCGGTGACTCGTTAGTAAACGGCGTAGGTGATCAACAAATGTTAGGTTGGGCAGGTAGATTATGCCAAAATGCAGATAACAATGATCAAGAAATCACTTATTACAATGCTGGCATTAGACGTAATACAAGCGAAGATGTATTAAATCGATTAAAAGTCGAAATAGAAAACCGCCAATTACATTTGGAGCTTTTTGATGCGCGCGTTGTGGTTTCTTTTGGTGTAAACGATACAGTTATTGACAATGGCGTAGCACGTATTAGTGCTGAAAACACAGTGCTAAATTTTGAATTAGTGGTTAAATTGGCCTCGCTATACCCAAACATAAAACTACTATTTGTAGGCCCACCTGCATTATGTGACGACACTCGTAATAATCGATTAGCTTTGTTAAATGATAAGTTGATTAAAAAAGCAGATGAATTAAACGTGGCTTATATTGATGTATTTCCAAGTATTGTAGCAGACGAACAATATAAACTTGAAGCCAAACAAAATGACGGTGCGCATCCTAGAGAATATGGTTACGAGCGTTTATTTAATGTTATTTATTCGTCTGATAAATGGTGGTTTTAGTTTTTAGGTCACTAGAGAAAGGTGGATTTTAATATTCACCTTTTTTATTTTAATTGTTTTCAGGCATAAAAAAGCACAGCTAATTTCATTCAATTAGCTGTGATTTTTAGAAGTGGATAAAGGGTATTACATAAATAAATCATCAAAACCATCGAGTTCATCATCTGATTCATAATCTGATTTAGAGTCAAATAACAACGTACGTATATAATCTTCCAACGTAGTCATACCAGATTTTTTGCCTAAACTAACCGCTTCTTCAACTGACATATCATGATTAAAAAATGCTTCTAATGCCATCAATGCGCCAATTCGATTTGCATTTGAGTCATGTATTAATACAAACCCTTTTGCTTCAAATACGGTTTCAAATACAACCTCGTTGATTTCATTTAAAACATTGATATTAAAATCATCTAACCCACTAATAGGAATTGATACGTAACGCATACCAAGCGCTTCAATTTTTTTACGTTCATTCCACGAACCAATTTCACCTCTGGAACGTAGGTTTATAACTGTTTTAAAGCCGTTCTGAGCCGCTAATTCGAAGTCTGTTCGAGTCGGCTGGCCTGATGTTAGGATGTTTTCAAAAATAGAGAATTCTTTACGAATTTCTAATAAAGGGGCTTTTTGTGCATTTAGTTGTGCGCATACTATTGATAAAGAACATAATAATAGTAGCGAGCGAATTACACTGTTCATTACTAAACTCACCTGTTTTTTAAAGGAATAAGAACATTACACTAGCCAGCTTTATTTACAACACATCACAAAAAAAATGAAGACTGGGCCACAGTTTAAATACTAAAACTTAGGTTCAACCCTCTAAAACCCTACGTTTAACAACTTGTAACACTAAATTTAGGGATATTCATTAAAGTAAGGTCTATATTAAAGTTGAGCTAAGTTATAAGTTACATAGAGGTATTGGTTGCTTAAAGGTATAAGTTGCATGAGCAATTAACTACTTTTTGGGTACTTAAACTTAAACACATTTTATAAAAGTGAAATTATGAACGCATTATTTGTAGCAAGTCCATTACACATAGGGATTCAAGGCTTAAAAGAGTCAATGAATCGTATGAGTGATCATGCTAATAATATGCAAAAAGCTCAAGTTGAAACACATAATAAAATTACCAACCAAGATAAGGTAAGTGTTTCACAAGCTGCCAGTGAATCTCAAACGCTAAATGGTAGTTTGAACATCAAACAATATAGTAGCGACGAGCAACTAATTTACACTTCACTAAGTGGATTAGAAGCAAAAGCGAATGCAAAAGTAATTCAAACAGGTCTAGATACTTTAGGCACACTGATTAATATGAAAGTTTAATAATTAGAAATTTAGGCAGGGGACAATACTAAGACTATCCAAAGAGGTGACTTCTTATGAGCACTATTACTGGTTCATATGCTAATGCAATAACTCCTGTGGCCCCTAGACCACAAAATGATAGTGCGCAAAACCAACAGTCATCTCAACTTACGTTTGATCAATCCACCGTTACCCCTATTGAAGCTAAGTCTAGAAATGAAGCATCAAGTAGCTCAACTAATCAACGTCCGCAGCATGAACTTTCTCGCCAAAATCAACAAAACATTGAAAAAGAACGTAATGCAGATTCCGCGTTAAATCAGAAAAAAGACATCGAACTACAAACTAAAAATAACGAACAGGACAGAACAAATACAAAACAAATAATTGAACAAAAAATGGAAGCTCAATTAGTTGCCCAACTTAAAGCCCGTGACCAGGAAGTTAGAAGCCATGAAATGGCTCACAAAATAGTGGGCGGGAAATACGCCGCCGGTGTAAGTTTAGAGTATACAAAAGGACCCGACGGCGTTAATTATGCGAAAGCAGGTGAGGTTAGTATTTCGGTTTCAACTAATTCCAACCCTGAGCTGACCGTGCGAAAAATGCAACAGATCAAACAAGCTGCATTAGCACCACGAGAACCGAGTAATCAAGATCGTGCTGTTGCCGCTACTGCCACTCAACTTGAAATGAAAGCTTATGCAGAAATTGCAAAAATGGAGCGTGTTGAAGAAACAGCAAAAGCCGAAGCAAAAGATGAATACCGCAAAGAGAACACACAAAGTAAAGATGATTCAAAAGTAAGTGATGATAATAAACGAGCAGATAATAATTCAGAATATTCAGACATCGCAGTCGAAGACTTTAATGTACCCAGAACTGAACGCTCCCCCATTGAACCACCAATAGAATATGCTCAATCAAGCGGCCTCAATCTTAATGTCATTGCTTAAACAATGACATTATACGAGAAGTTTAAACTGCAAATACTAATAATCAAAATATTTGTTTTTCACTTTATTGACTTCGCCCTTTAGATATAAAAATAGAGCATTTTTTTGCCCTCTCTTATTCCCAGCAAATTTAATCACATTAATGAATTAATTGTATTAATGATGAGATAATAATACCTATAACAACAAACTAGAGTTGCTGTTGATTAATATATGTATATTCTAATGTCATTACATTGACCTAATTACTTTTTTGCTATATTTACTCGCGATTAGACTGTAAAACAAGGGTGATTTAGCTGTTGATGTACCCTATAAATAGCACTATTAATAAATTCACACTTACATACATACAAAAACACTTCCCCCATAATGTTCCTTCGTTTTTTAGCCCTTAAAAGTCACTACTAAAAACTGATCAAAACTGCCCCATCTCAAATAGACTTGTGAGAGCGTTGCCTTTATAATGCGCCCTCATTTTCTCAATATCGTTTAGAGGTATAAGTATGTCAGTGATCCATATGACCGATCTTGATTTAGCAGGCAAGCGAATATTAATTCGCCAAGACTTAAACGTGCCTCTAGATACAAACGGCAATATCACCAGCGACATACGCATCCAAGCGTCATTACCCTCTATTAAATTAGCCTTAGAAAGTGGCGCAACAGTGATGATTATGTCTCACTTGGGCCGCCCTACTGAAGGTGAATTTGATGAAAAGTACTCTTTAAAACCGGTTGCCGAACGTTTAGCCGATTTATTAGAACGCCCTGTGCCTTTAATTAATGACTGGGTTGATGGATTAGAATTAAATCAAGGCGAAATCGTATTACTTGAAAACGTACGTTTTAACGTTGGCGAAAATGAAAATAATTTAAAGCTGGCTGAAAAAATGGCTAAGTTATGCGACATTTTTGTTATGGACGCATTTGGCACAGCCCATAGAGCACAGGCTTCGACAGAAGGTGTGGCTCGTTTTGCACCCATTGCCTGTTCTGGCCCATTATTAAGCGCCGAACTAGACGCTCTGGGTAAAGCACTTGATAGCCCACAGCGTCCATTTATTGCCATTGTTGGTGGCGCCAAAGTTTCAACCAAGTTAACCGTTTTAGAAGCGTTATCTAAAAAAGTTGACATATTAATTGTTGGTGGTGGTATCTCAAACACTTTCGTAGCCGCAAGTGGTCACGAAGTAGGTCACTCTTTAATTGAAAAAGACTTAATCCCTACTGCTCAAAAATTAATGCAACAAACAAAAATAATATTCGCAAAAGACGTACGTACAACCAAAGAAGGTTTTGCCGATTGGAATCACAATTCTGTAGTGACAACTAAATCAACGTCTGAGATTACACCTGATGAAGAGATCGTCGATTACGGTCCTAAAACAGTTGAAGAATTAACCCAAATTATTAAAGGTGCGAAAACAATTATTTGGAACGGCCCTTGTGGTGTTTTCGAATTCGATGCCTTTGCTAATGGTACAAGAGATGTAGCAAAAGCAATTGCACAAAGTAACGCATTTTCTGTAGCAGGTGGTGGTGATACATTAGCGGCAATCGACAAGTTCGGTTTAAGTGATGACATCAGTTATATCTCTACAGGTGGCGGTGCGTTTTTAGAATTAGTTGAAGGTAAAGAATTACCAGCCGTGGCTATTTTGAAAAAACGCGCAAAAATCGCTTAATACACAGTTTTTAAATATCTAAGAAGCGCGCATTTTGCCTGCTTCTTTTCTTTTTTATAATAAAGGCCCAAAACCATGTCTAAAGTTTTTGATTCTGTAAAACCTGGCGTTATCACTGGTGATGACGTACAAAAAGTTTTTGCTATTGCAAAAGAAAATAAATTCGCACTTCCTGCTGTAAACGTTGTTGGATCTGATTCAATCAACGCAGTATTAGAAGCAGCGGCAAATGTTAAATCTCCAGTTGTGGTTCAATTTTCAAATGGCGGCGCAGCATTTACTGCAGGTAAAGGTCTTAAATTAGAAGGGCATGATGCAGCCGTTTTAGGTGCAGTATCTGGTGCTCACCATGTACACGCGATGGCAGCAGCTTATGGTGTTCCAGTAATTTTACATACTGATCACGCAGCTAAAAAATTATTACCTTGGATCGACGGTTTATTAGATGCTTCTGAAGCACACTTTGAAAAAACTGGCGCACCTTTATTCAGCTCGCACATGATCGATTTATCTGAAGAGCCTTTAGAAGAAAACATTGCAACATGCGCTAAGTACTTAGCACGTATGTCTAAAATGGGTATGACTCTAGAGATCGAATTAGGTTGTACTGGTGGTGAAGAAGACGGCGTTGATAACACTGATATGGATGCGTCTTTACTTTACACTCAACCTTCTGAAGTAGCTTACGCTTATGAAGAATTATTAAAAATCAGCCCTCGTTTCACGATCGCTGCTTCTTTTGGTAACGTACATGGTGTATACAAGCCTGGTAACGTTAAATTAACTCCAACTATTTTACGTGATTCTCAAGCACACGTTTCTGAAAAGTTCGGCGTTCCAGTTAACACTTTAAACTTCGTATTCCACGGTGGTTCTGGTTCTACTGAAGCAGAAATCAAAGAGTCAATTGGTTACGGCGTAATCAAAATGAACATCGACACTGATACTCAGTGGGCAACTTGGGAAGGTGTTAAAAACTACTACGTTGAAAAAGAAGCTTACTTACAAGGCCAAATCGGCAACCCTACTGGTACTGATTCGCCTAACAAAAAACATTATGATCCACGTGTTTGGTTACGCGCTGGTCAATCGTCAATGGTTACACGTTTAGAAAAAGCATTTTCTGATTTAAACGCGGTCGACGTACTTTAATAAAATTTGAGTCACCATTTATTTTAATAAAAGGTGACTCGTTATTTTATTCATGGACATTTTTGAGCTTTCTAATTAAAGCTTAAAAGTGTCTATCGATAAAATTTCAATTTAATTATCAGTTAACTGATAGTCTTAAAAGGCCAAGTACACATGAGCAAAAATTCTCTAGATAAAAGCAAAATTAAAATTCTTTTATTAGAAGGCGTTCACCAATCTGCAGTAGATAACTTTAAAAAAGCAGGCTACTCAAATATCGTTTATTTAAAAACGGCATTGGCAGAAGATGAATTAATTGAACAAATTAAAGACGCGCATTTTGTTGGTTTACGTTCACGTACTCAACTGACTCGCAAAGTATTTCAAGCCGCTGAGAAATTAATTGCAGCGGGTTGTTTCTGTATTGGAACAAACCAAGTTGATTTATTAGCAGCAACCGAGCACGGCGTAGCTGTATTTAACGCACCGTTCTCAAACACTCGTTCCGTTGCTGAATTAGTGATTGCTGAAGCCATTTTATTATTACGTGGTGTTATTGAGAAAAACGCGGCTTGTCATCGTGGTGGATGGCAGAAATCTGCAGAAAACTCTTATGAGATCCGTGGCAAAACTATGGGTATTATTGGTTACGGTTCAATCGGTAGTCAGTTAAGTGTGATCGCTGAAAGCTTAGGTATGAATGTCCTTTTTTACGACATCGTAACCAAACTAGCTTTAGGCAACTCGAAACAAGTTGGCACGATGCAAGAATTATTGTCTCAATCAGACGTGGTGTCTTTACACGTACCTGAAAGCGCTTCAACTCAGTGGATGATGGGCAAAAAAGAATTTGCTCAAATCAAACAAGACGCTATTTTCATTAACGCTGCTCGTGGCACCGTTGTTGAAATTGATGCATTAGTAGACGCATTAAGATCTAAGAAAATATTAGGCGCTGCCATTGATGTATTCCCAACGGAGCCTAAATCAAATAAAGAAGAATTCATCTCACCTTTACGTGAATTTGACAATTGTATTTTAACCCCACATGTTGGTGGTTCAACTATCGAAGCTCAGTACAACATTGGCTTAGAAGTGTCTGAAAAATTAGCGACTTATTCTGATAACGGTACGTCTATTTCAGCGGTTAACTTTCCTGAAGTGGCACTACCTGCTCATCCAGATAAACACCGTATTTTACACATTCACGAAAACCGCCCAGGTGTATTAAGTGACATCAATGCTATTTTCTCTGAAAACGGCATCAATATTTCTAGCCAGTACTTACAAACGGTTGAAAAAGTAGGTTACGTAGTAATGGATGTTGATCAAAAATGTTCAGCGTTAGCATTAGAAAAAATTAAGACAATTAAAGGCACACTTAAAACTCGAATACTCTTTTAAGTGCTCTTTAAGTTTAAGTTAATACATCCTTGTATTAACTTAAAAGCTCTTTGAATATCCTAGCGAAGGGAAACCCTTCTTGGGTATTCATTCGCAATTCATCATCCTTGATGAAATAAAAAGCATTGTAAGTATTCTGGCGAAAGGAAACCTTTCTTGAATACTTAGTCGCTTAGTCCACATCCGTGTGGACTTCTAACTTGCTCTTTAAGTCTAAGTTAATACATCCTTGTATTAACTTAAAAGCTCGATGAATTAATTTAAAAACCCGCTTTCATGCGGGTTTTTTATTGGAGATTATTTATGTCAACCTCATTTCAATCTAATGTATATCAAGGCTCTAACAAGCTAGGTTTTAGCATAATTACAGTAGTTTTGATCATTACGATTATAAGTATTGCACTGCTCTCTTTTAGTTTTATACCTTTTATTATCAGTTCATTAATATTAGTACATTCAATATTCCATGTATTAATTAAAAACCTGATGACATTTAAGGCTACCGAAGACACAGTTTTAATAATAAATGATGACGTTATTGAATTTAAAAGCGGGGATCAACTTCATTGGTCTATTCTTAAAACTAATGTGGATTCAATTGATATTGATCAAAAGAAATATTCAATACTCATTAAAACCAAAGACAATGACAGCTACAGTATTGATGCTTATTGTTTTGACAATAAAACAGCACTAGAAATTCAATCCTTAACATTTAACCCTTAACCTTTAACCTACTGACACTTGGACTAAAACATGGAATGGTTATTCATTTTTGACCTTTTTGGCACCTTTATTTTTGCAATTTCTGGTGCATTTAAGGCCATTAAATATGAATTGGATTTACTAGGTGTCATTACTTTAGCCACCATCACAGGAGTAGGTGGGGGGATTTTACGTGATTTAATATTAGGCAATACACCACCCTCGGTTTTTTCACATGAGATTTATATTATTTTAAGCATTGTTGCTGGCTTAATTGTTTTTTTTGCTGCATCAAAAATTGTTTGGCGCTGGAATTGGATTTTAATTGCTGACGCATTGGGTTTAGGTGTTTTTACTGCGATAGGATGTTTGATTGCACATCAATCGGGTATGAATATGATTGGTACTATTTTTATGGGTTCATTGACAGCATGTGGTGGTGGTGCCATTCGTGATTTATTGGTGAATGAAATTCCAATGGTGATTCATTCTGATTTTTATGCCACTGCGTCTATTTTAGGTGGTATTTTCTTTTTTGTACTTTTTGCGTTTAATATCGAACAAGACTGGATTTTATTGAGTACCACTATTTTTGTATTTGTTCTGCGCTTAATTGCCATTCGTTATAAAATTGAGTTACCCAAATCAAAACCGATGCGCCATTCCCCTTCTCGTTTAATGAACATACAAAAAGCAATCAACAGAAGAAAAAAAGACTAATAAATATAGTCAGTCAGCACAGCTCTTGATTAACAGAAACACTCAATTATGTGTAGTTTGAGGAAAAAAGTTAATCTGATACAAAGTCATTTCGAAAATATAAATAGGTTCTCTCTATCACTTAATCTGATTACATTGAGTCAACTGTATAAAGAGCACCTATAAACAAACAAACCCAAGAAGGTTTAAATGCAAACCCAAGTGAAGCGGTTGGTTTGTGATGATCTGCATCAGTAGGGAATAATAAAGCGACATCAAGAGCAAAACATTCATTACTTATTCCAACTTTTGGCCCAACATATAATCCTAATTCCAATCCATTTTCTTCATTTATTGAATTCACGCTATTTAAGTTTAAAACAGTAAACGATAAGGTTGCTCCAATATTTTTATTAATATCATATTTTTCATGGTATTCACCCCAATAATAACCAACATCAATAAACTCAGCATCTATTCCATTTGCTATTTTAACAGCCGGCCCTTGAATACTGCTCCCATCCATAGAATTTATATCGTAATGAACCTTCAGACTGACTAATCCACCTGCAATACTATCGAAGCCTACATTTACACTCGGGAAATACTGTTGTTGATAAGAGTTGTTTATATTGGAATTTTTATTTTTAGAGCTGTCTGTTTTTTTTGTCAAAAAGTCATCTTCATCACCGCCTGATGAATGATCACCAAACTCATAACGCTGTGCGATTACTGAATTGTTCGTATTAAAGTCGAATTGAGCCAAACTAAATTTAGGGCAGAAAATGATAAATAGACTAAAAACACATGTTGGATAAACAGATTTAAACATAAATATCATCTCCATAAGCTAAGGTCTGTCATTATAAGTATTTATAGCAAACAGGCCATCGTTTTTTATTGAACACATTACTCGACTCTACCCAATTATTCTTATAAAAAAACCTAAATTAATACGACAACCACCTGCGTTACGCGATATAATCGCGCTCCAATTTATTAACCGCACAATTTTTGTGCATTTTAGGAATATTAACCATGAGAACACTGTTGTTGTTATTGATGAGTGTCTTTGCTTTACCCGCTTTTGCGAGTTCTGCCGAAGGTGCAACCAGCCCGGTATTAGATGTGATTACTTCACCTCTTGCTATTTTTGCTGTGATATTTTTTGTAGTGGCTTACGCATTAGTTATCGCTGAAGAATTTATTCACTTATGTAAATCAAAACCTGTTTTATTAGCAGCGGGTGTGATTTGGATTTTAGCTGCAATTTTAGGTCAATCAGTTGAAGGCGGTAAAGAGATTGTTGAAGCGGCACTTGATCATAACCTGCTTGAATACGCTGCATTATTATTGTTCTTATTAACTGCGATGGTTTATGTTAACGCATTAACTGAGCGTAATGTATTTGAAGCGTTACGTGCATATTTAGTTGGTAAAGGTTTAAGTTACCGTCAATTATTTTGGATTACAGGTATTTTAGCATTTTTTATCTCTCCAATTGCTGACAACTTAACCACTGCCTTATTAATGGGTGCGGTAGTACTGGCTGTTGGTGGTGATCGTCCTAAATTTGTAAGTGTTGCGTTTATTAACATCGTAATTGCAGCCAATGCAGGTGGTGCGTTCTCCCCTTTTGGCGACATCACAACATTAATGGTTTGGCAGTCTGGCCATATTAGCTTTAGCGAATTCTTTAGTTTATTCTTACCTTCCGTTGTTAACTTCTTGATTCCAGCGGTTATTATGACGTTTGCGATTCCAAAAGAAACACCTGCTGCTGTTGATGAAGTGGTTAAAGTAAAACGTGGTGGTTTTATCATTATCGGTTTATTCATTGCTACTATTATTACAGCTGTCAGTTTTGAGCAGTTTTTACATCTAAAACCTTTCTTAGGAATGATGACTGGTTTGTCTTATTTGTTCTTCTTTTCTTATTACATCAAGAAAACAGACAAAAAACTCTCTCAAGAAATCACTCAATTTGATATTTTCAATAAAGTAGCCAAAGCCGAGTGGGACACATTATTGTTCTTCTTTGGTGTTATCTTCTGTGTAGGTGGATTAGGCACTATGGGTTATTTAGCACAGGTATCAGGTTTAATGTATGACGGCTGGGGTGCATTTAATGCCAATATCGTAGCAGGGCTTTTATCGGCGGTAGTGGATAACATTCCGGTAATGTTTGCAATATTAACTATGAACCCTGAAATGTCACACGAAAACTGGTTGTTAGTAACATTAACCGCAGGTGTAGGTGGATCATTATTATCAGTAGGTTCAGCTGCAGGTGTTGCACTAATGGGTCAATCTAAAGGTTTATATACTTTCTTTAGCCATTTAAAATGGAGCTGGGCGATTGCATTAGGTTACGCGGCTTCAATTTACGTACATTATTTAATCAATTTTTAATTTCAGTTATTAGACATTAATTCAAAGAAAGGCAGGATAGTTATCCTGCCTTTTTTTTTGGTTTAAATTTAAGCTTTCTAAGTTGCACTTAAAATTAATCATCTAAATATTTACACTTTTTTTCTCTTTATATATGATGACAACCAATATGGACAATTCGAACCATTATTAATTAAGAGACAGACATGTCAGAACAAAGTAATTACTCAGCACCCAATTCAAGTATCAACCTCCAAAAAAATACAACTGAAACTTATCAACCGTCGTTTATGTCATTAGATGGACGTATCGGCAGAATGAGATGGCTCGCTTATGGAATGGGATTTAATATAATTGTATCGATTATCTCTAAACTAATAGCCACAGGCAATGATCTAGGTACTGCTTTGAGTGTATTCTTTTTATTAGTACAGGTCGCTTTTTGGATTGTGCTTGCAATAAGAAGACTCAATGATTTAAATAAATCTGGTTGGCTCTCATTAATATTGTTTATCCCTATAGTTAATGTTGCCTTTCTTTTATATTTACTTTTTGCACCTGGCACAGCTGATGAAAATAATTATGGTTTACCCCCAAATGAGAATACCGCTGGCCTAATTGTTTTGGCAACCTTAATACCCGTTGTTGCTTTAACTGGAATATTAGCTGCAATTGCTATTCCTGCATATCAAAGTTACATAGAGAAAGTTGAATCAGCTGAATCAACTCAATAAGTGTCTTATATACTATAAAATTAGATAAAGAGGTATATCAGCTCTTTATCTAAAGTCCATTTTATTGCTCTAGACAAAACTACATCTAAGTTATAATGCATATATTTTTAACTAATTGCCTAGATAAAAAATCTATTATATTATCCACCTCTCACTGAAGAGTTAAGCTTCAACAATAAATTAAGGACAACAATACAATCAGAATATGACCTCACTTACTCAGTAAGTAATAACGGGTATCGTTTAACATTCAAATACATACTTTTTCATATTTCGATTTAATTGACAAATAACATCCTTAAATACTATTTACCAATTACATTAAAATAATAAACAAGAGACTTTTATGACTGAACAAAATCATTACGAACCTGGCGCAGCTGAATTAAATACAGAACAAAACGATGAATTAAGTACACCTAGCATTTTTGGATACAAAGGACGAATTGGTAGAGTACGTTATATTGCATACTCTGTATTAGGCTTATTTGCATTTTATTTTGCAATGATCATTCCAGCAATTTTTATCGCAATTAGTCCTGCTATTGGTGGGTTATTAATGTTTGTCTTGCTTGTTGCATTTGTCGTATTATCTTTTTCATGGCCTATAAGACGCTTACATGATTTAGGACATTCTGGCTGGTTAATACTTCTTCAATTAATTCCATTTGTAAATATTGTTTTTGTACTTTATGTACTTTTCGCTCCTGGTAAAAAAGGTACAAATCAATATGGAGCAGAAACTATCCCTAATTCAACAGGTGTTATCATTGCTGCTTGTTTTGTTCCAGTAATTTTAATCGCTTTTATTGGAATATTAGCAGCGGTCTCAATACCTGCATACCAGGGTTATATAGAAAAAGCAGAAGCTGCAGCACTTGAAATACAACAAGAACAAAATTCATTAGATTATTAATACTATTAAGAAAGAAATACAAACCAGCTCTGCGCTGGTTTTTTTTAAATCATTAAATATGGAGTCGACATGACCGAACTATCAAATTACAGTGCACCTAAATCGAATGTAAATAAGACATTCACATCAGAAGAATTAAGTGAACCTACTATTTTTGGGTTTAAAGGACGCATTGGTCGAGTGCGCTATTTTTCCTATAGCTCTGTTGGATTTATTGCCTTTTACTTTTCAATGTTAATTCCTACAGTATTAATGTCATTCCATATTGCTGTAGCTGCCATCGGATTTGTTATATGTGGTTTAGCTTTTATAGCCATTACATTTGGTTGGACTATAAAACGACTGCATGATTTAAGTTTATCAGGCTGGTTAGCTCTATTAAATTTTATTCCTATAATAAATTTCTTTTTCTTCTTATATTTAATATTTAGCCCTGGCAAAGAACGTGAAAATCAATATGGATTACCTCCAAAACTAAATTCTACAGGTGTAATAGTAGGCGCAAGCTTAGGTGGCGCATTTGCGGCAATGATGATTATTGGCATATTAGCGGCAATAGCCTTACCCGCTTATGCTGACTATATTGAAAAAGCTAAAGAAGCTTCTGCATTACAAAGTGAACGTCAAGAAAGTTTCGACACTAACAAATAATACATACAAAAAAGGAGGCTTTAGCCCACTGCTGTCCCACAAATAATTAGGACACACTAAAAAGCTCGAGCAACTTTTGTTAAACTGTTGTTACCACACAATAGAAAACTAAAGGGCTCGAGCTTTGTCACATAATAACACTGCAATTAATCAATTACTAAAACCCATTTCGAGACATGATTTCGAATCTCTTGCAAAAAAGCATCATACCGGCCAAAAATTAAGAAGCGCCACTCGTTGGGATCAATTTGTCGCGATGTCCATGTCCCAACTTTCAGGCAGGCAAAGCCTTCGCGATATTGAATCTAATTTAGAAAGTCAGCAAAATAAACTTTACCATATTGGCGCTAAGCCAATTGCAAAATCCACCCTCGCTCGTATTAACGAAAATCAACCTTGTGAATTATATGAACAATTATTTTATAAGTTGTTAAACCGTTTCAAAAAACAACCAAATAAGCATAAATTTCGATTTAAAAATCCATTATATTCTTTGGATGCAAGCGCAATTGATTTGTCGCTTGAATTATTTCCGTGGGCACGTCATCGAACTGATACTGCTAATGTGAAATTGAGCGTTGGATTGAATCATGGGAATTACATTCCAGAGTTTGTTGCCATTAGTGATGGCAATGAAAACGATATGATAAAAGGGCGAGAATTTAGTTTTCCAAAAGGAAGTATTGTTGCCTTTGATAAAGGCTACGTGGATTACCAATGGTTTGCAGAGCTTACAAATCAAGGGGTTTCGTTTGTGACACGTATAAGAAGTAAAGCGGTATATAAAGTCAAAGAACGAAGATGTGTAAATAAAAAACTCGGATTAACAAAGGATCAAACAATACAATTTAGTAGCGCGCATGCAAAGAAACGAGGCGTGCCCGAGTTAAGATTAGTTGGGTATATTGATAAAGAATCGGGTAAAAAATATGAGTTTTTAACAAATAATTTTAACTTAGCAGCCAGGACAATTGCATCAATATATAAGGATCGCTGGCAAGTAGAATTATTTTTTAAAGCGATTAAGCAGAATTTAAAAATCAAAGCGTTTAATGGTAGAAGTAAGAATGCAGTGATGACCCAAATATGGATTGCGATGATCACATATTTATTGTTGGCACATGCAAGACATAGTGCAAAAAGCGGATGGACAGTTCAGAGAATATTGAGAGTCATTCAGATGAATATATTCGAAAGAAAAACACTGAAATCTATTCTCAATCCTAGTCCACGAGATAATAAAAAGGGTCAACCTCAGATGAGGCTGATCCTTTGATTAAAACTGTGGGACAGCAGTGGACAATTGTCGCCTTTTTTTATAGCTGAATATTGTATAAATGTAGGGTCGATATTTATATCGAAAACACGAAAAATATTTGAAATAAATATCAACCCTGTAAAATGCATAAACGATGTTGAGCAGATATTTCCTTACCCTAAACAATTTTGAGTGTAATTTAAATATAAAAATGAAAGGTGACAATAGTTGCCTTTTTTTATGGCTGAATATTGTATAAATGTAGGGTCGATATTTATATCGAAAACACGAAAACACGAAAATACTAAAAATATTTGATATAAATATCAACCCTACAACTCGTTTAGGTAATGTCGTGCCGAGTTTTGTAGAAAGAAAATGATAAATATAAATAATTATTTATAAGCGTCAAGGTGACGTAACTTAGGCTTTATTAATCAAAGTGGAAATGCAGAGCTGTCCTTAAAAAGATGTATCCTGATGGTTCTGCTTTTTATCCGTCCATTAAATCATCAAGTCTTGGTGCAGGCTTAATGATCTAATTTAAGTGGGAATGTAATAAGGCTCTAACCCTATATTAGTAATTAACCACTTAAAATCGTTTTGATTACATAATGATTGTACAGTCTGATTATTTGAATATTCAAATTCAAACTTCACTTTTTTAAAGCCCAAATATATAAATAGTAATTAACCACTTACAATCGTTTTGATTACATAATGATTGCACAACCTGATTACTTGAATATTAAAATTCAAAAATCACTAATGTTAAAGTCTAAATATATAAATAGTAATTAACCACTTAAACTCATTTTTATTACATAATGCATGCACAATCCGATTACTTGAATATTCAAATTCAAACATTACTTTTTTAAAGTCCGAATATATAAATAGTAATTAACCACTTAAACTCGTATTGCTTACATGATTAATGCACAGTCTGATTACTTGAATATTCAAATTCAAACAGGGTGTTAATCCAATCATCACAACTATTAATGTCCGAATATAAAATATCCATAATAGGTTTGATGATAATATTTACATCGTTTTTATTAATGTGCATACTTAATAATTGATGCGCCATATTTAAAAAATTGCCTTTTTCAAAGTGTTTATCTTGTTTTCTAAAACAATAAGCACTTTCTAATAACAACATCACATATTGGTTTTGTACTGTTTTATGGTTGTTAGAATTAGACATCATGTGAGAAGTTAAATGTAAGGCTTGTTGGTAATCACTAATGGCTAAATGCCATTGTGCAGTCACAACATTAGCGCGTGCTTGTTGAAAAAGATTTAACCACTTAGATTTAATGCTTCGGTTACTTAATAAATGACAGTCACATTGTGATTCACTTTTTGATGCTTTTAATTGATTCATAGTGTTTCATTTCGGTTACTTAATAAGTGACTGTCACATTGTGATTCACTGTTTGAATAACGGGTAATTGTTTTTAATTGATTCATAGAGTTTCAAACTCGTTGACTATTTGTAGTACCCATTTTTCAATGCGTTGATCCGATTGTTCAAATTGTTGGTCTTCATCAATTGCTAATCCGCAGAATTCTGATTTGTTATTATCAATACAGGCTCGCGACTCTTCAAATTCGTAACCTTCGCTTGGCCATTTACCAATTATTTTGGCTTGGGTCGGTCTTAATTTTTCATAAAGCCAACCCACAGCATCAATAAAATAATCACCGTATCCAAACTGATCACCTAATCCATAAATGGCTATTTTGGTATGCTCTAAATTTAATAAACCAAGTTCATCTTCTAACTCTTCCCAGTCTTCTTGAATACCACCAAAATCCCAAGTCGGAATACCAAAAATAATTAAATCGTAAGTCATAAATTCTTCTAAATCGGCATCGGCTATATTGTGTTTATTAATAACGTGACCTTGCTTATTTAATAATTGAATGATCTTATCTGCTACTTCTTCTGTATTACCTGTATCAGTACCGAAAAAAATAGCTGTATTAGCTTGTTGAATGTTCATTGTGTTTGCCCCTTTTAATTAGAAACTCAAAAATCAAAATATTTAATAAATAAACAAAGATAAAAAGCAATAACACAATAAGAATGTAAGCTAAAAATTGATAACCTAAAATCGGATTAGTTGAATTTGCAAATAAAGGCATATTAATAGTTATAAGTGACATGATTATAAAAAGTCGAAGAACGTTCATTTTGTACCCCTATTTGTTTGAATGTATGAATATTGTAAGTCTTGCACATAGATTTTGAATACGATTTAAATGTTTGGATGTCGGGTATTTTTTTAATGTACTTCTTTAAACTTGTTAGCCATTTATGTTTAAGTAACTTATTTGATTTTAATGCCGCAAGTTGCATTTGATTATTGTTACTTAACACAATGGCCGCTTTTAAAAATTGATGGGCAATTTCAAATTGCTCACAACCTTTTTTTATCCAATCTAATTCAAAATAACAATTAGCCAAATTACAGTGGCTAATTAGAATTAAACGAAAGATGTAATCGAAATCATATTCGCTGCTGTTATGTAACATTGCATTGGCGTGGCTTAAGGCTTGGTCGTAATGGCCAAGAGCAAATTCAAAATTATTATCGCTAAAATCCTGATTGCCCATATGTGCATAACTGTCCCAAATATCCATGACTAAACTCCTAAACTTTTTTGAAGTAAGCAAACGACGTAGTGAATTCAAAAAATATTTGAATATTACGCTTAACAACTTGTTTGTATGTATCATTTTGAATAGCAAAACTTTCTTCTAATTCTCTTAACCAAAATAATGGGAAATTAATTAAATGCAAACAAGTTTTTCGATAACTAAGCGGTAAATAATCATCACAAAATACTTCTAAAAGTACATTATATTGATCGATAATTAATTGTTGTTTTTTAAGTACACACATAAATTCATCATCGGGATTAAATAACCAGCGTCTAATTGTAAGAGAGGGTGAGAGTAATTGTGCATGACGAATTTGATAAGTTAATGAATGCAAATCTAGTCCGTTATAATATTGTGATTGTAGGAAACTCATAAATAGCCCTTTTTTGGTTTCACTGATAATGAGAATCATTATCATTTGAATCAAAGGGGAAGTCAACAGTTGCTGCTAATTAATTATTATCAATAATTGTTGGATAATCGCTATTTTTTAAGAAACCAGCAAAATACCCTACAAATTTGGAATACATTCGAGCATATACCTGTGGAAACGAGGCTTAAAGTCATTCAACTTATAATATTTTTTTTGCGCTGAATATTAAGTAAGTAAGCTGTTTAAAAAACTGTAGCCCTTTATTATTAATGGATAGGTTAGTATTTTGTGTCTCGAGCTACACAACTTTGATCGTTTAGAACAATCAGTTGTGTCACGAGCTACACAGCTTTGATCGTTTAGGACAATCAGCTGTGTCACGAGCTACACAACTTTGATCGTTTAGAACAATCAGCTGTGTTTTAAAAGGTTATTACAAAAGAGTGACCAGAAGTGTTATTAAAATCAGCTTTGATTTTAAAGTATGTTTGAATTGGTTTGAAGTCGGTTTAAATCACTAAACATACAAAGCAGTCAAATAAATGCGGTGTATTTAGCAATTAAGCACTTTAAACACTGACAAAAACAATACAGCTTAATGTATAGATTGCTAGTTACTAAAAATATACGAACTATAAAGGAAATCTATCGAATAAAAGTGTAAAATTAGTTTTTTTAACGACCAAGACAGATTTTAATGAGTGATCAAAACGAACCGAAAAGTACGCCAGAAGGCAATACAGAAACTAACGCTGCAAAAGAGCCTGAAATAAACAAAGCTGAGCAGCGTAAGATTAATAAAGCCAAGCAACCCGCTAATGATCCGCTGCATGGTGTGCGCTTGGATCGAATTATCACTGAATTAACCAAACAATATGATTGGGATACTCTGGCTAAAAAAATCCCACTTAATTGTTTTAAAAGCAATCAATCGCTTAAGTCATCGTTGAAGTTCTTAAGAGCTACGCCTTGGGCGAGACAAAAAGTTGAAACACTTTGGGTTTGGACATTTGTTGATAAAAATTACATCCCACCAAGTAGCGAGCGCAGCAAAGTGTTTTTAGAGAAACAAAAACAGAAAAAAGCCGCACAGGGTTTTAATCCTTGGACGGATAAGAAATAAAAAAATGACCTGTTATTGTTATAGTTATTTAAATAGTTAAGTCGCTGTTTTCTCTGGAATCATAAATACAAGTCAGGGAAAGCCGCACAGTGATACAATAATATAGCGTTATCAATCCTTTTTATGTATTTTGTTAAATGTAATTATTTTCAGATGAAACCAAAATATTAAATTTATATCTAAAATAGCCTACTGCAGGTTTGGCTTTATTTATAACTGAGCAACTTATTTAAATCATCACTGTTGATACAATCCACTGCATCAATCTCGCAGGTTTGGTTTTATTGATGACTGAGCAACTTATTTAAATCATCACTGTTGATACAATCCCCAGCATCGATCTCCAAAAAATAAGGTAATTGCCAACGCTGAGTTTGTTTACCTGAATTAGAAAATACTTTA
>JALJPK010000015.1:53299-55870 GCA_022968985.1 Pseudomonadales bacterium
AATAATCCTCTATCTTTACTCCAAGGTGGAAATACTCGAAACCCAGTTTTGCCTTTACTTTTTTCTGAAGAAACGATGCCTTTTTGAATCAAAAGTGCAACAGGAAAAATAAATATTCCATTTCTAGGATTGTTGATCACTTCTTCGTTAGCTGTTACACAAGAATGTTGTTGTACTTTTACAAACAAATAATCAAGATCAGTTGCTGTTAATGCAATGGGTTTATTGAGTTTAATATCTGCTGAGCAGGGGCGTTGCCAAACCGCTAAAAATGCACCAGGTCTATCTGGAGTGATTTTTCCTTTTCGATAAATAATATTTTGATTATTTAGAGAAAAAACTAACGCGTCGTATTTTGAACTTTCGGGAACACTGTCTAATATTATGTCTTTGGTTATTGTAAAACCGGCAGGTAAAAATGTTTTAATTAGAAATGACTCTAATGCATCACGATAGTTTTTATTTTTCAAAAAATACACTCTTAAATTTTATTGTTTTAAATCGGAATTTAGCTAAAACATGATTGTTATTGGGTATAAATAAAGGTGTTATAATTTTTATAGGTTATAGGTTATAGGTTATAGGTTATAGGTTATAGGTTATCTGTTAAATAGAAAGTATGACACTTTAATTATTGTGAGAATCTAAGTTGTTTTAAACTAGTATCCTATGTCTTCAATAAATAAATTAACCCCTGCATAAGTATATATAAAAACAGCGAACACACAAAGGTATAACCCATAACGTTTTGTCTTTTTAAAAATATTGGGGCAGGTCTTAAACCAAAGGCTCATCAGAATGATGATTACAAATACTCTTAACCCAGCACCAAATGAATCAAGAAAACTATGTGGATTAACAACTTCTGCAAGAAAAAAAAGTAAAAAAATACAGGTTGTTAATGATACAACAACGATTGAAATTATTTTTTTAATCATATTTAAATCCTATAATGTTATGAGTTTGAGGGGAGTACTTAAAACCAAAAATGTGGGTATGGTTTTAAATTAGAGCTGTAAAATCTCTAACATGCTTTTTGTGATCTATTTTTGTTGAAGCATACATGTAATTATTAATAATGGGTGTAGCAATACGTAAAATTTCCCTTTCTGACATTTCTTCAAAATCCATATGATTCCTATAATGCTGTAACCGAGGTTGTAGAAAATATTAATATTCTCAATGATCTAGTATTAATCAAATGTTTGATCTGAAAATGTGACACCTCAAAAAGAAACAAAGCTAACAAAAATGTAAGTAATAGTTCCATTTTAGAGACTCTGTTTGATGTGAGATCTAACAGCATCCAATGTTTAGCTGTCCGACTTGATTACTTTTGTTAGGTGCCGAACTTGCCAGACGATAAGCAAAGCTATGGGTAAACTACAAATACCAAAAATTATATGTGTAAAATAACTTTGCATTAATGTTCCATCTCCAAATCTCTCATGAATAGCTAATAGCCAGACAAGTACTTGAACTAATGCAATAACTGAGATTACAGTATATCGCCACTCTATTTTCTTTTTATAAACAAATATAAATAATGCAATTGAGCCAATTAAAACAGCGAGGTAGAAATCTATAAAGACAAACAGTATCAAGGGTACTACACCAATATAATTCACACTCAAAACTTGATTGAATGTAGGTATTTCACCTAGTATTGCATAAGCAACACCGTCAGCCGTAAAGGATGAGACAAGAAGTAACATAACCTCAATGAGAACTAAAATAGTAATGCTAAAAAATATTTTCATAGTTACTTGAGCACCTAACGAGGCTGTAGAAAAAATTAACTTTGTGCAGCCAACTATTAAATTGTTTGTTTTATAAGCTAAAAATAGCCCTGTATTTTAAATTCTAGATGGGTGATGACACTAAAAAAATAACTCTAGACCACTCTGCGCACGTACAATTTTGACCAATTCTATTTTTCTACAGCCTGAACGCCGCAATAATCGGCAAATAATACTTGGCTATAATTGATGCGAGGAACGAACAGCGGCCAAGTATTTGGTGTGCGTCTTAATTGCCTTTATTAGGAGTCACACTCGAAACCATGATCATTTTTATATTGTTCGACTACAATTTTATCCATTGTTTGAAATAGCGCGCATACTGTGTAGCTACCGACTTGTTTCCCATTATTCACATAGCCCCAGTCTGTAATTTGGCTTTCTCTAAACCCATATACTTCGCCATAGCTCATTGAGCTAATAGTATTAGGTTCATTTACCAATACACCAGCGTAGCCGCCTTCAATTTTTTTGAAAGGGGAAAACCATAGATGCTCAACTCCATTTTCATCCGAAACCATTACTTTTAATTTGAAGTCGCTGGCTCCTTTATGTGGATTTTCGACAACTTTAAAAAAATCATTTAGTGTGCTTCTGGCGGTTTTAATCGCTGAATTCATAACATTGTCCTGCTCACTGATATTGATAATTTGGTCATCAATTTTTTCTTGAGCAGTCGCAACGATTGGTATTAATAGCAGTATCTGTAAAAGCACTCGATACATATTTACTCCTAACGAGGCTGTAGAAAAATTAACTTTTCACAACTCTC
>JALJPK010000150.1 GCA_022968985.1 Pseudomonadales bacterium
GGATGCCAATGTTGAATTGTTTATTATTGCGGATCAAACTAGTGTGGTTTTCCAGTTAGAGTTATCTGAAGAATATTCGTCAACGGTTAATATCGGCGACAGCTTAAATGTAAGCATTAACTCAAGTTGGGTAGTAAGCAACATTATATCCATAGGTAAAATTGCTCAAGCATCAAGTGACGGTTTAGGCTCAACGGTGAGTGTTGTTGTAAAACCCGTTGAAAATTCGGGTGAGTTTTTATTGGGTTCAACTGCCATTGGTGAATTTAGTCTTGGTATTCAAAAAGATGTGTTAACACTTCCAAGAGGTGCGTATTTAACAACGGGCAGTCAGCGTTATGTGTATGTCATTAATGATGGGCAGGCTGTAAAAACAGCGGTTTCATTTGGTGATATTCAAAATAATACAGTACAAATTTTAAGTGGTTTAACTCAAGGCGATGAAGTGATTGTGTCTGGGTACCAAAACTTTATTAGTGAGCAACTTATATCAGTTAAAACAACATCCATGAAAGGGGAAAAATAATGATTCGTTTAGGTTTTGATTTAGGTTTAGGTTTAGGTTTAAAGTTAAAAAATATCTAGTCAATATACGACTTAAGTGAGAATACCCCATTTTAATTGCAGAGGAATAGACATGATTCGTTTAGGTTTAAATTAGAGAATGCTGAGTAAAAATACGACTTAGGTGAGCAATATTCCATTTTATCTACAGGGGAAAAATAATGATACGTTTAGAAAATATTGAGCAAAAATACGACTTAGGTGAACAAGAAGTAGTAGCACTAAACAATATATCCCTTGAGATAAAAGAAGGGGAGTTTGTTGCGATAATGGGACCTTCTGGTTCAGGTAAATCTACATTATTAAACCTGTTAGGTATTTTAGATAACCCAAGCGCGGGTAAATTTTATTTAGAAGGCCATGACATTACCAGTTTACCTGATAAAGAACAGGCGCGAATACGTAACAAACATTTTGGTTTTATTTTCCAAAGCTTTAATTTATTTTCTGAATTATCGGCAATGGAAAACGTGATGTTACCAATGAGTTATGCAGGTGTCTCGTTTAGTGATCGTAAATCACGTGCAAAAGAGTTATTAACCCAAATGGGGTTGTCACATCGTTTAAATCATTTACCAACAATGATGTCCGGTGGTGAACAACAACGTGTGGCCATTGCACGTGCGTTATCAAATAAACCCAGTTTAATTTTAGCTGACGAACCAACGGGTAATTTACCTACAGCTAAAGGCCAAGAAATTCTAGACATTCTTAAAGGCTTACATAAACAAGGTACCACCATTGTGATGGTGACGCATAATGACGAACAGGCTCAGATGGCGGATCGTGTTATTTATATGCAAGACGGTTCTATTCAAGATAGCAGCAAACAAGATAATAAAGTGCTTGAGTCCCAGAGGGGAGAGTGATGAATACTATAGAAAATTCTATTCAAGATAGCAGCAAACAAGATAATAAAGTGCTTGAGTCTCAGGGGGGAGAATGATGAATATTAAAGAAGATTTTATTTTAAGTGTTCGTTCATTGTTGGCTAGTCCACTTGAGTCAATGTTATTGGTGTTAGGTTTAGCGTTGAGTATTGGTGCGACGGCATCGGGTTTAGGTATGTTTGCCAAAGCTAATGATGCAGCTAAACAATTATTACAACAAGTTGAGTATCGTGAAATTTTGGTTTCGAGCAAACAAAGTTCAAGCGAAATGAATGTGCCTATTACCCTTCAATCTACAGATGAGACTGTCACGTTGTCGGTTATCGATTTAGAAGCGGCTTTGCTGTCGCCAAATATTGAATTTGCTTATTTGTCGGACCGCACTCGTTTACGTTTTAATACGGGTAATGCTGGATTTGGTGGGTTTAGAAGAGGAGCAGGTGATAACAATAATGCTGCAGATAATAATAATCGAAATACACCTAACCCTAACCCTGATGAAACGCAATCTAACAGACAATCTACATTTAGTTTAAATGAAACGAATACAGGGAGTGAACACGGACAAAGAAATAGTGACAGGCAAACAGCACCTGAAAATACACAGGGCACTCAAAACGAAAATGCTCAAAATGAAAATGAATCACCTAATCAACGATTTAGAGCAGACTTTGAATTTGCAACAACCGATGGTCCAGCCCCTATCATTGATTCTTTACCTGCTTACGAAGTTACTCCTGAGTTTTTTAGTGCGATGAATCTATCCGTTCAAAAAGGTGGATTGTTTACTAGACAAGAAATGCAACAAGGCGCAAAAGTTTTGGTATTAGGTTCTAAAGCAGCCGCGTCGTTATTTGAAGATGGGGTTGCACTTAATAGAGAGGTGGCGTCATTTGATAATATTTTTTCTATAGTGGGTGTATTACATGAAACGAATACGCCAATTGATTATAACGCCTATCGTCCTTCGCAAGTTGCCACACAAAACGCATTTCGTTTTGCTGGATTTGGTTGGGGTGCAAAACTGCAATTTACTGTACATGATGCTGTCGATTTAACACAAGCCCAAGCGCAGTTAACCCAATATTTTAATACACAATACGGTGAAAACGTTTTAAATATTCAAGTACCCAGAGAGGCTGCAAAAGCGGCCAGTAATCGTTCTGAAAAAATTGCGATTATTACGTTGGTATTAGCATTATCAGGTTTGTTAATTGCTAATGTGAATGTCTCAAATATTTTATATAGCCGAGCGTTACGTCGTCGTAAACAAGTGGGTATTTTAAAAGCGTTAGGTGCGTCTAAAAATAATATATTTATTATGTTCTTAAAAGAAAGTGCGGTGTTGTTAGTTTTTGGTGGGTTAATTGGTGTGTTTATCGCTTTAGGTTTTTCAAGTTTAATTGCCCTGGAAGGTCAGTCGGGTTTGCCATTATACGCTGTGTTATTAGGTGTTTTAATGTCTTGTTTAATTACATTGGTTTTTACATTAATTCCTGCCATACAAGCATCAAAAACAGCACCAGCAATTGCTATGAGGGTTGAATAACATGAACGTTTTTATATATACATTTGAAAACTTAAAAAATAATCCAATAAAAGCCATTATCATGTTTTTGTCAGTTGGGTTGGGTGTGGCTATTTTGATTTTTGCATTAAGTATTAGTCAATTATTCAATCAGCTATTAGATGAAAAAGTAAATGGGCAAGGTATTGTATTAACTGTAAGTAATACGCAGTTACAAGCCGATGGTTCGTATGATCGGGTTAGGCCACTTGATATTACGTTAGATGCGGCTGATATTTTAAAAAATTCAGTTGAAGGTGCCAAACATGCCACTGTTATTGTGCGAAATCCATTTACTGAATTAACAGTTAACAGTAAAAAATATAACATTCGTAAAATGGTGGGTTCAACAAAAGTCTATTTTGATGTGTTCTGGTTAAGTGTTATTGATGGTGTGTTGATGAGTGATGCCGACGTAACCAATAGCGCGAAGAAAATGTGGATTAGTGAGTCAACCGCATCGATTTTATTTGGTTCAACGGCCAATGCCATCGGTCAAAAAATTGAGCCACCCACATTTAACTTCGCTCGTCGTAATCAAAACTCAAGGGTCGCCCCTACTATTTATACAGTAGCAGGTGTATTTAAAGATCCTGATGAATTAAAACGTAAAGTCTATTCCATTGCTGATGTGGTGATTCCATATACAGCTTCTTTACCTAGTGGTGATATTGCGACTCGAATATTAGCGCGTATCGCTTCAACCTTTGTTGTAAGTATTGAAAATAATCCCAATGCAGATGCTCAGATTAGATCGGCAATGGCTTTAGAGTATGGCGATGACATTCAATTAAATGTATGGGAAGGAGATCGATCAGGTCCTTCTGTCATTCTGCAAGATATACGTGACTCGGTGGCTGTCTTTACGTTTGTGATTAATCTACTTGGTTTTATCTTATTGATATCGGGCACTATTGGTATTTTAAGTATTATGATGGTTGAAATATTAAATAAAAAACGTGAAATTGCAATTGAGAGAGCCTTAGGAGCAGCGTTTAGTCAGATTGTTAGTAAATTTCTAATGCAATCTGTTATTCTTAGTGGCTTAAGTGCAGTAGTAGGTGTCGTATTGGTATTTGTTATTGCAACGCCTTTAGCTGCAACGGTATTATCAGTATTTGATGGATTAGATTCATCGGATATTTCGGGTAATATTGTACAGCCAATGGCCATTTTAATTGGATTTTTATCGGCATTGTTGTTTGGTGGGGTATTAGGTGTATTACCTTTATTCGGATTTGCCAAACAGTCAATTTCAGAGGCGTTACGAGATGTTTAGTTTTAAAAAATTATCAATCAACATAATAACTATTAGTATTTTAGCAGGATTAAGTGTAAATGCAGTGGCTCAAAATTGGCAAGATTTGTCACTTGAGTCGCAGTGGGAATATATAGTTAACAATAATTCTGATTTAGCAAACAGTCAAAAGCGTTTTGATGACACTGAAAAATTATTAAAATTTGATATTTTAGATACGGGAACCATTGACATTAACTCGTCGACTGTATTTGATTTGAATTCATCTAATGACAGCCCAGAGCAACCCGATCAAGAAGTAAATGTGCAATTAAGCGCTGGGTTAAGACTTAATAACGCAATTGATTTGTCTGCTTCAATAGATACAAATGAGCGTGCCAGTGTGTCGGTTAATTACAATGTTTTTGTCAATGCTTATGTGACACCTAATATGCAATACAATTACGAAAAATCTAAATTGGATGTGGCTCAAATTCAGTTGAGTCTAAAGCAGTCATTACAGTCGAAATATCTTAATGTGTTGTTGTTAGACAAAAAGTGGAAATTGAGCCAGTTGAATCAACAACTAAATACTAAAAGTTATAACGCTACGTTAGAGTCATTTGAATTGTCTGAATCGACTTTTGAAGAAAAAAGTAATGCACGAAACTCTAAAATCCAAGCCGATAATGCTGTGTATCAAGCTCGAAATACATTGTTACAAGCTCAATTGGAATATGCGCAGTTATCCGGCCAGCAAGAATTAAAAAACTTAAATATTGATACGTTTATTAATGTGGTTGAATCGAGACAAGAATATATAGACGTGGCTTTAATTGATCATATTTTTACATCAAATAATCTTGTGAATTTAAAATTAGAGCAGGTGATGTTGGTCGATCAAAGAAAACAAATTAAATCTTATGAACCTGATATGGGTGTGAGCTCAACTTATAACTATGATGAAGAAAATCCGACGCTTTCATTGGGGGTGAATATTAAATTCTCGATGGCTCAGTTTGGTAAAGATGATCAAAATGAAAAAGACACGCAGATAGCGTTTAATCAATCGGACATTCAAATGGAACAACAAAATTTAGTGATTCAAAAACAAATGTTGATGCGCCAAATGAATATGGCTCAGAATTCATTTGAGTCGCAATCGACGTCTTTGGATGAGCAAATAATTATTACTCGCGAGACACAATATTTATTTGATGAAGGTGAAAGAACACAACTTGAATTACTTCAACAGCAATACAGTTTAGAAAATTCAGTTATTTCAAAGTTTGAGTCGGTGGTTGATTTGTTTACACTTCAGCAGAATGTTTATTCAGCATTATCGATCTGATTACAATTCGATGCTTTTGAATGGGGCTGTAATTTAGTATCATAACCCTTTTAAAATATTGTGAATCTAAATATGAAGTTTATTCGTGTAGTTTTAGGCGCTTTGATTTTGTTTTTTAATTGGGTATTTACACCTCGTTCTATTAAACGATCTTCAGAGTTACAGCAACAAGTAGACAAAAACGTGAAAGGTTTTACACTTTATCAGTATAAAGCCTGCCCTTTTTGCGTAAAAGTGAGGCGTGAGATAAAACGTCAAGCGATGAAAATTCCAACTAAAGATGCAAAAAGAGATCAACAATCAGCGGATGAATTGGTTGAAGGTGGTGGCCGCTTAAAGGTGCCTTGTTTGAAAATTGAAGAAGCGGGTACTGTGCGCTGGATGTATGAGTCTTCAGATATCATTTCTTTTTTGCAACAAAAAGCCGCTTAATTAGTTTTAAGTTATTAAAAGCACGACTTAGGTCGTGCTTTTTTTTGGTCTAAATAAATTAGATTGTGGCCAACGACACATTTAAATATTGTGCAGTAGAGAATGATCCGTTTATCCAATCAAGGCTCAGTCTATAGGAATGTTGAGCTTGTTGGCTCTAAGCCTAGTGGCATATATGTTAGTTTTAAGCTATTGAAAACACGACTTAGGCCGTGCTTTTTTTGTTTAAAAAATTAGATTGCGAGCAAAGATACATTTAAATATTGTATTGTAGAGAATGAACCGTTAATCCAATCAAGACTTAATCCTGTTGAAATATTGAGCTGGTCAAGTCTAAGCCAAGTGGCATCTATGTTAAATTGCGTAAAGGATTTTTGGTTATAACCAGGATGTGCAGTAGGGTTATAAAAATTATCCGACACATAATGGTTGGCTTTGAAGGTTAATTGAGTGTTGTTTTTAAAATTCCATTGATTGCTGTATGTCGCTTCAAGTCCTATTCCTGTTGAGGTTGCAGTGAAATTATCGGCATAACTTGAATTAAATAATTTTATTAAAAAAGTTTGATTGTTATATATAGCGCCTAATCCGAGTTGAATCCATAAACCTTTTATTGAAGAATTATCATTAGTAGTTTGACCGCCTTTGTGTGCAATTAACACTTGTTCATCGGAGAATAGGCTGTATTTATCCTGTTTTAGAATCGTCCAATTGTGCAGGGCGACTACTTCAAAATATTCAGCGGTTTCAGCGGTTTCGGCCACTTTCCAGTTAACCCACGTATCGATTGTATTGTCTGGGTTTGAATTAGTAAATTGAATGCCTTGTTCTATTTGTTGTTTATAAAGGTCGTTATCTAAACTTAAAGACGGGTGGATATTATGGGTTTGATTCAGTGTACCCAATATAAGGTTTTTTTTGTGGCCTAAGTCGATGTCTAACTTGAATAGAGGTTTTATTGTATTTTGATTGTCGTCGCCGTAAGTTAAAAACCCAACTGCTCCAATATCTAGTTGTACATTACTACTTAATTGTTTTGATCCGTAGATAGGTACGATACTTCCAAATAAAGTATAACCTTCAGCTCCGTGTCGTTTAAACCATTCATAATTGTATAAATAGGCAATGGCTTCTGTTTTAACGCTCCATTTTGCATCGGAAGGTTTTGTTGCTTGAGGCTCCCAAATACCTTGGAAGTCTGCCATTGACATAAATAGAATAAATAGAAGGGGGCCAAGTGTGTATGTTTTTCTATTGTTACCCAACACTTTCAATGTTATAAACTTAGTCGAAACTATGCTATTCAATTTAAAAAAACTCATAACTACTCAACTATTAATAACTGCTTAAAATGACAGTATACTTTTAAACGATAGTCAGATGCTTATATTCCAAAATAATTTATGTTTTACCTGGATGTATTTGATTGGGAGTTTGAAATATATTGTGCCTTCGTGAGATGTTTACCTATAAATGTAATGATTTCGAGGAGATCTGGTGACATTAGTTAACAAATAGTTGGAACTGTACGGTCTGTGCTTTATCATGTTGTTTTTTTATATCACTAAGTAATAATTATGACGGATAAAAAATCATCAGAGCCGCAGGATTCAACACAAGCAAAACAACGTGCAAAAGGTGTGTATATTTTACCTAATCTTGCAACAACCAGTGCATTGTTTGCTGGTTTTTACGCAATAATTGCAGCGATTCAAGGTGATTTTATTCCTGCAGCCATGGCTATATTTGCCGCTCAAATTCTAGATACATTAGATGGGCGCATCGCAAGGAGGACAAATCCTCAGGCTGACTTTGGCGCTGAATACGATTCTTTGTCTGATTGCATCTCATTTGGTGTGGCTCCGGCATTATTAGCTTATCAATTTGCATTACATTCATTAGATAAATTGGGTTGGATGGTTGCTTTTGTTTATGTAGCAGCTGGAGCACTTCGTTTAGCTAGATTTAATACTCAAATTGGTGTTACAGATAAGCGATACTTTATAGGTTTAGCAAGCCCAGCAGCAGCGGCCATTATTGCAGGTAGTGTTTGGTTGATGAGTGTTTATGAAATTAAAGGTGAAGATTATTCATACTATATAGCAGGTGTAGTTGCTGCGTTGGGTATATTGATGGTGTCGAATGTTAGATACGTTAGTTTTAAAGGTGTTGGTATCTCAGGTAAATTACCATTTGTATTGATACCGTTATTCCTAATCGTTTTTGCACTTATAGTGGCGAAACCAGAATATTCATTAACTATCATGTCTGTTACTTATGCTGTTAGTGGTATTTTGTTCGAATTGTACTGCTTAATTCGTAAATTTTTAGGTAAATCTAAAAAAGATTCAATAATTGAAGATTAAAAAATAAAAAATCAATTTAGGTCATATGGATGTGATCTAAATTTAATAAAAACTAGTATGATTTATAATTGTAACTTTCTAGACAAACTATGCTCTAACATACTTTATACACTCTAAAAAAGTGTAACTTTTAAATGAGGCTTTTGAATGCGCATCCTTAAATATAAAACCGATCTAAGCGAAAACGATGTTACTCCTAAAGAAATTTTCATGAAACGTCGTGAATTTATGGTGGGTTCAATTGCGCTTGGGGCAAGTCTAAAAGCATTGAGTGTCGATTCTCCTAAAATTGAAGGCACTCCCAAATGGATGCAGGATAAAATTTTAAGCAGTAAAGGTATGACAAATAAGTCTGATGATAAACTAACACCTTTACATGATGTAACTTCGCATAATAATTTTTATGAATTTGGTACACACAAAGCAGCGCCTAAGCTTAAATCTGGTGGTTTTAAAGCGTTTCCTTGGGAGGTAAAAGTATCGGGTGAGTGCGCTGTTACTGGTACGTTTGATTTAGAAGATTTAATTAAAGAAATGATGATTGAAGAACGTATCTATCGATTACGTTGTGTTGAGGGATGGTCAATGGTTATTCCTTGGATGGGGTTTTCGTTGGCTAGTTTAATCAAAAAACTACAGCCTACTTCAAATGCTAAGTATATCCAGTTTGTAACCTCTGACGATAAAGAGCAGTTTCCAGCGATCGGTAGTCGTTTTTCAACTATCGATTGGCCTTATAGAGAAGGTTTGCGTATGGATGAAGCGATGCATGACTTATCATTTATGGCTATTGGTTTGTACGGTGATGCATTACCTGCTCAAAATGGTGCGCCTTTACGCTTAGTAGTTCCGTGGAAATATGGTTTTAAAAGTATTAAGTCGATTGTTGAAATTCGTTTTGTTGAAGAGCAGCCTTATACAACCTGGAATGCAATATCAGATAAAGAATATGGTTTTTACGCAAATGTGAATCCGCAAGTGGATCATCCTAGATGGAGTCAGGCTACTGAGAAACGTTTGCCGAGTGGGTTGTTTTCCTCTAATCGTATAGAGACAAAAATGTTTAATGGTTATCCTCAAGTTGCAGGGCTATATAAAGGTATGGATTTGAAGAAGTATTTTTAATGGCTAAATCAAAACTTAAACTACGTTTTTTATGGTGGGCATTGTTCTTAGTTTGTTTAATACCCTTACTATATAATGTTTGGCAGATATATTTACTTTTTGCTGGTGCTGATCATAAGTTAGGTTCGGAGCCTGGAAAGGAGCTGGTTGACCACTTTGGTGAAATAACTTTGTATTTTTTGTGGTTCACTCTCGCAATCACGCCAATTAAAAAGTGGTTAGGTTGGTCTAAGTTGATGAAATATAGACGGATGTTTGGTTTATATGTGTTTTTCTACGCAAGTTTACATATATTGTCATACTGCACTTTTTTATTAGAATGGACTTGGTTTATTTTAAAAGAAGATATAGTACAAAGACCTTATATATTTGTAGGTTTAGTAGCTTGGATAGGTTTGTTAGTATTAACAGTTACTTCACCTAAGTGGATGGTTAAAAAACTAAAGAAAAAATGGGTGATTATTCATAAATTCATATACTTAATTGCAATATTGGTGGTGGTGCATGAATGGATGCAGTTGCGTGCTTCTTTCTATGATCCTTTATTACATGCTGTTATTTTAACGGTTCTCTTATGTTCAAGGTTTTCTTTTCTTAAAAAGTTCAAAAAACAAGCAAGAATTAGTTGATTTGATGGTTAGTGTAATTAAACTGTTTTAAAACGTTGACTCCATCCCAGATAAGCGTATTATCCATCTCCCTGCAGCGACGCAGGTGGTTGCAGCTACTAAGCAGTTTTCTCTCGAGAAGCTTCTAAGTGATTGAAATCGTTAATGTTTATTTAAATCTAATTCAAAATTAAATTTAAATAAGCATTGACAAAGGTTCGCAGTTCTATATAATGCGCGCCTCGCTAAAGCAACTTCAAACAAACGACTTTTAAGTCCTTGTTTAGATGCTTCAGCAACGTTCTTTAAAAAGTTAAAAAACAATTTGTGTGGGCACTGGTTGAAGTCGAAAAGTCGGTCCGCAGTCACTTAGGTGAATGCGAGATCGGCATCAAAAAATTTGACTCAATTAGAGCTTACATAGTGAATTTTATTTACAGTAGTTTTAATAATAATGAGTTGTAAGATATAAACTGAAGAGTTTGATCATGGCTCAGATTGAACGCTGGCGGCAGGCTTAACACATGCAAGTCGAGCGGAAACGATTCTAGCTTGCTAGAAGGCGTCGAGCGGCGGACGGGTGAGTAACGCGTAGGAACCTGCCTGATAGAGGGGGATAGCCCAGAGAAATTTGGATTAATACCGCATAATGTCTACGGACCAAAGTATGGGACCTTCGGGCCATACACTATCAGATGGGCCTGCGTCGGATTAGCTAGTTGGTGAGG
>JALJPK010000151.1 GCA_022968985.1 Pseudomonadales bacterium
TGGGTTAATTTTATTTGATGGGCATTATCATTAACTTCGACCTCCCTCCAAACTAGTAAATCATTTGGCTCAAACTTATGAGGTTGTAATTTAATTGCTGTTTTTTCTGGGTACAAATCACTTAAATCCACTTGTTTTAATAACTGTAAAGCTAATGATTGGGTTAATTTTTTATAACCTAAACGACGTAATGTGAATATTGCATGGGCATGAGTTATACCATGTAATTTTTCACCACTGAAAAAATAAGTGCCGTCATCTTGATAAATATTTTCAACACTTCGATCAATCACATTTATGAAAAACTCCTCCCAATTTTCAATGGGTTTTGTGGGGGCTTTTACTAATCGGTAATCATCTACAGAATAAAAACGTTTTGGGTTATCATTTTTACTATTTGTTATTAACTGGCTTATATTTAAAATCACTTGTTTGTTTACTTTTAAATCAAATGTTTGTATCACATCTAACAATAACACCCCATAAATAACACCATGACCTGACGCAGTTAAATTGTCTTTTTGATCTTCGATTGCTTTTACAATTGGACTCATATCATCGCTTAAATCCGTTTGCTCAAACTCATAAATATCGCTTTGATTGTTTTGAATGATGGTCTCTATTTTTGTAGAAATAACATCTAATGTGTTTTGTTTTAATAACTTGTTATTGACCAACAAAACACCTGAGATGATTGACGCCCCAGTATGCCCAAAAAACCAATTGTCTTTGTTTTTGATTACCACACTAGCTAATGCATGAATCCCTTGAATTGCTTGATCTCTTAGAGCTGCTTGGCCTCTTAAAAAAGTTTGCTGTTTAGTTGTGTTTTGCATTGTCTTATCCCTGTTTGATCACTAGTTATGTTGAGGATAATAGAGTAATAATATTATTAAGTAAATAAAAAACCTTATTTAATAACAACAAAACACATTGCCACTACCCTATAACATAGTAATTAGACGCCTAAACTAGTAAAATCCGCCTCCAATTAAATATGATCCAGAAGTGAATAGTTGCCATGAGTAGAAAGATTGAATTATTAGCACCAGGTGGAGATGTAAACGCTGTGAAAGCAGCCATCGTAGCAGGCGCTAATGCGGTATATTGTGGTTTAGACACCTTTAATGCCCGTAACCGAGCTTCTAATCTTTCCTTTGATGAACTTAACGGCGCACTACGCTTGGCACATGAATACGGCTGTGAGATTTTTCTGACTTTAAACGTGGTGATTTTAGAACACGAAATGTCGGCGTTATTTAAATTACTTAACCAATTAGTGAATACCACCTTGGATGGCATTATTGTTCAAGATTTGGGTGTATTTAATATCGTTAAGAAACACTTCCCTACTTTACATATTCACGCTTCTACTCAGTTAACCACCCATAATGAATCTCAAGTAGAGTTTTTAGCGCGTATTGGCGCTACTCGTGTGAATTTATCACGTGAATTAAACTTAACTGAAATCAAAATTTTAACCGATGTGGCACATAATGCCGACGTATTAACCGAAGTGTTTGTACACGGTGCGTTGTGTATTGCGTTTTCAGGGCAATGTTATTCAAGCTCTGTGAGTGTGGGTAACTCTGGGAATCGTGGTCGTTGCTCACAAGCTTGTCGTGATGAGTATGAGCCTACTGCTATGGGCAACAAACATCCTTTAAACCTAAAAGATAACTCGGCGTATTTTGATTTACCGCAACTGGTAGAAGCGGGGGTTGATTCTTTAAAAGTAGAAGGTCGTATTAAAGGCGCGAACTACGTGCATACCGTTATTGATTCTTGGCGCAAACAAATTGACACGTTCACAAAAACAGGTGCATTAATTGAAGACGACTCGAACCTTTATAAAGTATTTAACCGTAACTTTACTAATAAGTTTTTAACGGGTGACATGACAAAAAGTATGTTTACGGATAATCCGCGTGACCATAGTTTTACCCACGCCAATGAAAAAAGTAATGCCATTTCAGTGGTGCAGATTCATGACGCTCAACAAGAATTATCTGCGGATAAAAATGCAATTGATGTATTAGTTAAAAAGAAAATTGAATGTTTGGATATTTCTAAACGTGAGTTACGTTTTGAATTTTCAGGCCAGCTGGATCAACCACTTACTGTTAATGTGATTATTAATTCAAATACTGATAATTCGTTATCTGATAATAAAACACTACAAACTAAAAGCTTTAAAATTCAGTCACAAATGCTTATGCAAAAAGCAGATAAATCAGTTGTGGATAAATCTGCCATTGAAAAACGCTTTAAAACGTTTAGCAATGCCAATTTTGACATCCAAAATATGGATTATTCAAACTTAGACGATAATTTAAGTATTCCGTTTAAAGAATTAGGCCGTATTAAAAAACAAGTGGCGTTTATATTAAACGATTCTCAAAAAATACACGCGCCGGTTGATTTACCAAAATTAGTAAATCATGAAAAAACTGATAAAAACAAAACTACGTTATCGATTTTAATATCCGATATTGAAGACATCTATTTATGTGACTTAAGTGATGTGGATGTCTATTTTAAATTGCCTGAGAGTTTCAAAAAAGACAATAACAAATACATTGATATCTTTTTAGAACATCCACAATTAATTCCGTGGTTTCCTGCTGTGTTAATTGGTAAAGACTACGAAGAAAGTGTTCGCTTTTTAGAAGTGATTAAACCTAAACATATTATCAGTAACAACACAGGGGTTGCATATAAAGCGGTAGAAATGGGCATCGACTGGATTGCTGGCCCACTTTTAAATACAACTAACTCCTATGCATTATTAACCTTACAAGAAGGTTTAAACTGCAAAGGTGCGTTTATTTCAAATGAAATTAACAAATTGCAAATGCGCAACATCAAACGACCTGAAAACTTTAAAATGATGTACAGCATTTATCATCCAATATTAATGATGACAAGCCGTCAGTGTTTTTTCCAACAAACCGTGGGTTGTAAAAAACCAAGTATTGAAGCAGGCTGTATGCTGAGCTGTAAAAAAGAAACCACTGTCACCAATGTAAAAGGTATTAGTTTTGCCATTGATAAACAAAAAGGTGGATACCCTAGTATTTACAACCATGAACAATTTTTAAACATGGACATTGTGACGGATTTTAAAGACAAATTTGACGAATTTTTTATTGATTTAACCGACATTGGTTCGGGCTCAAAAGAGAAATTAGATAAAGCTGTTTTGTTAGAACACTTTCAAAACTTAATAAGTGGGCAAACACAAGCTGTGGATGTATTAGATCAAATGGTTAAAATAAAAACCAAACAACAATACCTTGAAGGGCTAAATAGTTAACCAGCTAACCAGCTAAGTAGAATTGACAATATGACATTACCATTATTATATTCATTACAACATTGCCCTTATGCTATGCGCGCACGAATGGGTATTTTAATGGCACAACAACAAGTACGTTTACGCGCAATAAAAACAAAAAACAAACCGCCTCATCTTTTAGAAGTTTCTCCTAAAGGTACGGTGCCTGTTCTGATTTTAGAAAATGGACAAGTCATTGATGAAAGCCTAGACATTATGTTGTGGGCTTTAAAACAAAACGACCCGTTTAACTTATTATATTCACATGACTGTGATGCTTTAAAAAACATGCTCGATTTAATCAAACTAAACGATTGTGAATTTAAACCTGTTTTAGAAATTTATAAAATGTCTGCGCGTAAGAAAAACCCCGATATAGTAATGCACAGAAAAGATTGTGAAGTTTTTATTGTTTTATTCGAAGAAAAACTGACTCAACATAAATACTTATTCGGCGATGAAAAAAGTTTAGCGGATTATGCAATATTACCATTTATACGACAGTTCGCACGTGTTGAAAGGCATTGGTATTTGAACTCAGAATATTCACATGTTCGAGCCTGGTTAAATGAATTTTTACAAGCGCCTATGTTTACAAAAGTGATGGCGAAATATGATCTGTGGATGGATTGTGCTGAAGAATTTTTGTACGGTAATATCTCTAAAAAATAAACTTAAGAATTAAAAACTAAATTTGATTAAAACGTAAGTAAATCTAACTCCTTTTAATAATCAACTGCATATTTTTCCCTGGGTCCGCGCTCACTTAATACTCTACCGTTAAAAAACTCAATTAAAAATCGTATTAATTATTCTGAATGCATTGTTCATAAAATATCCTTACATTTATATTCAACCAAATGGTTGACTATAAAGTTTATCGACCTATACTTTTTAAATGAATATAAAAGACGAAAAACTATCACTTGTATTAAAAGCCACTAGTGACCCAACAAGACGCACATTATTAACCACGTTAGTTCAGCAGGGGGAGTGCAAAGTAACCCAATTAGCCAGCTTATTTTCAATGAGCTTAAACGCGGTATCCAAGCATATAAAAGTACTAGAGAACGCAGGGTTAATAAATCGAAAAACCGTTGGGCGTGTGCATTTAATATCAGCGAATTTAGAACCATTAAACGAAGTAGAGAATTGGTTTGGCCAACTTAAATCCATATGGGAAATTCGTTTGGACCATTTAGAAAACATAATCGAGGGTTTAGAAAATGAGTGAACAAAAAGTACAAAACGACACAAATTTAGAACTAAACGTTGAGCGAATAATTAAAGCGAGTAAAGAAACACTTTATAACGCTTGGTTAAACCCAGAATTATTTGCAAAATTTATGACTCCTGGTGAAGGTATGAAAAACAGCGATTCAAAAATAGATGCCACTTTTGGCGGTAAATTTAGTTTAAATATGATTGCTGGCGATGATGTGATGTTACATCACGGCGAATATTTTAAATTAAAACCTTTTGATTTGATTCAGTTTAGCTGGAACTCTCCGTTTTCAGAGGAAGGCTCTACAGTGACTATTAGCTTAACGCAAGTTGATGCAGGTACAAAACTTAAACTTAACCACGTTAAATTTATTAGCGAAGAATCTCGTGACAATCATAATAGTGGTTGGATGTATATTCTAAAAATGCTAGAAACTACAGTGACTTAACAATAACTTAATAAACAATATTTTATAAATAAAGCTGCTATATGGCTGAATTCTAAAGTATCAGTTGGATAGCTGTAGCAGCAGGTACAGTTGTTTCATTCTTAGTAGGCTGGTTTTGGTATCACGAGAAAGTATTTGGTCTAAAATGGGCGATTGGTTCAAAGGTAGATCTAGGCAGGGCAAAAGAAATGCCTATATTTTCGATGAATAATCTATTGGCTATGTTTTAAATTGTTGTTGCAGCTGGTAAATACACAGCAACAACCTAAACTTTAAGATAATTCATTACGTTACAGTTGTCTTATGAATCCTCAACATTTCCTACACATTCTCAAGCAAATACCCAAGCTTGATCCTGTGCAAAAACAAACACTTACGTCTGCATTAGACAGCCAGCAAAACCCTATTCTGTCTCGTCTTTCTAAAGAAATTATCCAACATTCAAAATGCATCCATTGCCAAAACGAGCGTTTACGAAAATACGGCTTTAGCCATGGCAGGCAGCGATTTTTTTGTAATGATTGTCGTAAAAGTTTTGTGTGTACCCGAGGCAGTGCGTATTTTTATCAACATAAACCCGAGCTTTGGCAAAAATATTTAGAACACATGATTGAGTTTGACAGTATTCGTCGATGCTCTAAGTCACTGGGAATATGTGTGACCACATCCTTTAACTGGCGTCATCGATATATGAAAGCCACTCAAAATACCTATGAATCTAAGCTTGAGGGTATAGTTGAGGCGGATGAAACGTATTTTCGAGAATCAAAAAAAGGAGAGCGGAAATTAAACCGCCCTGCTCGACGACGTGGAACAAAAGCCTCAACACGCGGTATTAATCATATTGATTGGATAACTGTTTTGGTTGCAAAAGATCGCAATCATCACGAATTCGATCAAGTATTATCAACAGTTAATTCTGCCAAAATTAATGAATGTTTGGGGTGCAAAATTGTCGATGAATCCGTTTTATGCACCGATGGTCAGCCGGCTTATAATCAACTTTGCAAAGCACATCATCTACATCATGTGGTGATTAAAAACAATCAAACTCGGCAGGGGTTGTATCATATTCAAAACATTAATCATTATCATAGCCAGCTAAAACGCTGGTATTTAAAAATGCATGGCGTGGCCAGCAAGAATCTACCGAAGTATTTGGGTTGGTTTAGAATGTTGGACTGGCATAAATACCAGTCGTTTTCGAGTGATATTAAGACTGAATTGGAAAAGTTGTTTGAATTCAAATTGTTACAAGTGCAGCAACACAATTTTAAAACATAGCCAATTGAATAACAAAATTCAATTTTTCAAATCAGTTTTAATAAAGGTTTTATACCTATTTAATGTATCTAAGTAGTTATCCAAATAGTTAACTCTAATATCACCAATTAAATTTTATAATGAACACCAATATTTAAATTTATTCTTTCAAAATCATCGTCTTTAGCGTCAGTCAAAACTACTTCCATAAATGCAAATACATCATGATCAACCGATGCAAAAGAAAACTTCAGTGAAAACTCTGGGGTAAACAAAAAATAAGGTGTGCTTTTTAAACCTAACTTAATATCAGTAAAATAGAAATAACGCCCTTTTGGATATAAATAACTATATCGGTAAGTTGCGTCAACAAAAACACCAAAATTCGAATCATAAACACGATATGCTAACTGCCCATTATAAACATAATAATATAAAATATTGGCTGATGTCGTCAGTTCCATTTCAGAATATTGACCATTACTATATCTTTTGGGTAATGCAAATGCTTTTCTTTTACCTATTCCACTTTGCAGTAATAATACATTATGAATTTTTCTATTTATTTATTAGGGTCTAAATTTTGATTTGATAATGAAGCACTTATGTCTTTAAAGTTAATTTTCGTAGAATTATTTTTTAGTGAATAAGTGAAATATGTTTTTTCTGTGATTAACTTTTTTCTTGTTAGTTTATATCCATAAGTGAAGAAACTATGACTGTCTGCATTGCCAGCTTCAAAACTATACTGCACACTAATTCCGTCAAAATATTGGGTGGTAATTAGTGAAGGTTTTTCATCTGAGCTCAATGCAAATATTGGTAATAATACGATCAATAATAAAGTGAAAAATTTCATTTTAATGGATTATCCTATCTAAATATTCGTTCTACTATTTTTTTTACTAATAATTTTTAAGCAATACTAACAATAACGGCAATTGGTAGATATAACCTGAATCAATTTTAATGCACGGTAACCTCCTCTAACACAGACAATAATGGGAGAACGCCTATGATTACATGTCAGTTTTTATGAACATAAATTAATCCAATACTATTAGTATTCAGGTAACGTTTTTTACTTTAGATATCGATAATTGCTCTTGTTTTATCCTAATATACTACATCCATGTGATGACAAATATCGGACCTACGTATTTTCAATAACAAACTATGACACACAGAAGTAACTATAACTAACTATGACACATATAATAACGGTCAAATACTCGTTATTACATGGATTAAAAGTCAGTTTTTGGGAATATAAATTAAGCCGTACGTTTGATTAAGCTGAAGCAAATTCCTTTCGTTATAAATATCGAACCTACGTATTTTAATACACTACATCCATGTAACAACAAATATAGAATCTAGATCTGATTTAACAAATCTACATTCGTGTTTCAACACGTTGAATATTGTTCGAACAATTCTATCTGAGAATTCGTGGCACCGTTTTCTAATCTCGGTGGATGGGTTGAAAATATATTTGTGAAAATATTTACTTTACTTAAATCAAAATTTAATATTATTTCGAAATATTCGTACAAAGCTCGCCATGAATCAATTTTTATTGGTTTATTTAATATTTTCGTTATTTGTTTTTTAACCTGTAAAATGATTCTGTGATTGCCTGGAATCAGTAACCACGTTTCAAATGTGTTGCTTGGCATAAGTTACAATCTCTAAAATACTTGTGTACACACTTTAAAGGAATTGTGTGTGTTTATAGCGTTTAACTTCACAGCCTAAAATACGGATTAATTATTGTTTTGTTCAATATTGTTAACTTGTAACTTTAGGGTCGCTATTTCTTGTTTTAACGCTTTGATTTCAGACACTATATCAAACTCATCATTTTTTTGGGTAACGCTTTGTAATGAATTATTCGATTCTGTTTGTGTGTTGTTTTCATCGATATTTGTTGTTTGTTTTTCTTCTGCATCGGATGGATCAGTATTTAGATTCTGCACAAATAAATGCATCCAACGCACGTCTCTTTTCCCGGACTCACGACTTAATTCTTTTACAAATGGTCCCAATTTATGTTCATTTAATGATTGCAGAGTTTGCTCTACTTCTGCATTATTTTTAAACTCAAACAAACGTTGGCAGCGGGTTTTTAATTCACCTGCCGATTGATTGCCTCGTAACATCATTACACATACAACGGCTATTTGATCATCGGATAATTTTAATTCACCAAATTCTGTATTAAAAAAGCGATGTTTATATTTGATGGTTCGACTGCTCGATTCTTTGATAACAATATGTTTTTCTTGTAAGTTTTGACAGACACTCTGTACTTCTGTGTCACTAAGACTGGTAACCGGGTCGCGACTGCTTTTTTGATTACAGGCATTGGTTAAGGCATTTAACGATAAGGGATAGTATTCAGCGGTGGTAATGGATTTTTCAATTAAGACACCTAGTACGCGGGTTTGATTGGCTGTCATTGTGTATTGCATTGTAAAATCCTCATTATTAATTTATATCAAAGTACTCAATTAAAAATCGATAAAAGCCCATTACTCTTGCTGAACCTTTTAAATCTGGATGCACTAATACCCAAAGCTGACTGTCTGTTGCATCAGGAGTGATATGATCTAACTCTATTAACGACTCATTATTTAAATCTGTAAACTTTGGCAATAAACACAATCCTAACGATTGCTGCGCCATGGTTCTAAATATAGCTAAATCATTTGATCGATACACAAAACATTTATCAGGTATTTTTTGATCAAACGCATTTCTTGATGGAATATCCATGCCTTTATTAGGGCCGATCCAATCATATGTAAAACATGCTTCTAACGATTGTGGCATTGAATGTTTTTCGATAAAAGCTTTACTGGCATAAATAGCCCAAGGAAACTGCTTCAATTTATGACCAATTAAATAATCCGGTGGCGATAGAGTGGCACGAATTGCAATATCGGCCTCACCTCGGCGTAGATCCATTTTTTCATTAGAAGAAACAAACTCAAACATCACGTCTGGATGGTTGAGTTTAAATTGTGCGGCAGCTGGAATAATTTGACTTTTAATGATGCCGGAAGGTGCCGTTATGCTAATTTTACCTTTTAGACGATTATCTAAACCTGACAGTTTTAGATTCATCACATCTAATTGTTCGGCCATATTTTGTGTATGTTTAAATACAACTTGGCCCGAGTCATTTAAAAGATAACCTTCTTTTGAGCGTAAAAAAAGTGGCTGTTTAAGTTTATCTTCTAAGGATTGTATTCTGCGAAACACTGTGGAATGATTCACATTTAATAATTTGCTTGCACCAAGCAAGCTGCCAGTTTGAGCCACCGCTAAAAAATAACGAAGATCATCCCAGTCGGCAGTTTGCCCAAACGTAACAGGATTCAACTTAAGCCACTCGGCTTTGAATCGCGTTTGTATAATCTGTAAATGCAGTATTTGCTTTCATCAATTCAAGCATGGTTTGGCCATCTACACTTTTAGCATTTAGGTCATAACCTTTTGCTACAAATACATCTAAGAATTTTTCAAAAAACTCTAACGGCATTACTCGGTATGCTTTTTCTAACATAACAAATTGTGGATTAGCTTCGTCGTAGCTTTTGAAATCTAAATACGATTCGATTTGTTTTTGACTGAATGCTTGTTCTTCAACTCTGATTTTATCTTTTTTCATGATTACTCTCTTTAAATTTTTTTGTATGACAGCTCAATTTTAATTTGAACCGTGATGTTATTTCTTTTTAAACAATAGATCCCACACTCCGTGACCTAAATTCTGGCCACGCACTTCAAATTTAGTAGTTGGGCGATATTCAGGTTGCTCACTGTATTGATCTTGGCCCGCTACGTTTTCAAAATTAGTATTTTGATTCATCTCTAACATCATATGCTCTGCGTAATTTTCCCAATCTGTTGCCATATGGAAAATACCACCGGGTTTTAATTTAGCCGCAATTGAATCAATAAACGTTTGTTGTACGATTCTGCGTTTATGATGACGTGCTTTATGCCAAGGATCAGGGAAAAACAATTGCACACGATCAAGACTATTATCAGCAATACATTTTGCTAACACGTCTATTGCGTCATATTTAAATACAATGAAGTTTTTACAACCGACTTCAGAGATATCCATAAGGATACGACCCACACCAGGTGTATGTACTTCAACACCTATAAAGTCTTGTTGCGGATTGTCTTGTACCATTTGGCACAATGATTTACCCATTCCAAAACCAATTTCTAACACTTTAAAGTTGTCACGACCAAAACGGACTTGGTAATCGACCAATCCATCTTCAACGTCACAGCCGTATTGCTCCCAATGATCAGCATAAGCTTGTTTATGTGCAGGGCTCACTTTGCCGCGAATTGCATAACTTTTGATTCGGCGGTCAATTGTATTTTCGTTTTCGATCTCTTTTATGTTCTCTTTTACGTTATCGTTCATATTAC
>JALJPK010000152.1 GCA_022968985.1 Pseudomonadales bacterium
TTAATTGAGCCTCGGCAGAAATCATATATTCAATCACTTTCCAAGCATCGTCTTTATTATTGGCTTGAGTGGGAATCGCTGCAAAGGTGCCCCCCAAATTAGCATAAATATCATTTGGTAAATGACTTACACCCAATAAACCAGAAGCATCAGGTGCAATCCAGCTTTCAAGATGATGTAAAATCCAAAAACTAGAAAAGTCAGTAGCAAACGATCCTGTTTTAAAGCCATTATACCAACTGTCATTCCATATACCTGTATTGGCATCTAAGCCTAAATCATTTATTTTTATTGCCATATTAAAGGCTTGCTTAAATCGTGTTGTTTCAATCAAAACAGTATCGTTTGGTCCTGTATAAATACCATGACCCGCCTCTGCCGTACCATAAATAATTGCACGAGCTACAGCAGAAGCATTTGAAACTAAATACACATCGTGATTGTCACGTAAGTATTCTCCATACTCTACCCAACTATCCCAAGACTTTATCACCTCTTCCACTTCAAAACCTAAACCTTGCATTAAGTCTCGACGATAAAACATCACCCCCGGCCCCAAATCAATAGGCACTGCTTTTTGTGCACCGGTTATATCCTGCCCCTGTTTTACAGCGTAATCAACCATATCATTTTTAAATGGTGCAAATTTGCTGGTTAAATCTTCTAGACTGTCAAAATTCAAATAAGCACCTATTTCAACACCCTCAATTAATACCAAATCAGTTGAAGCCGAACCTGTATTTAAATTTAAGCGCAGAAGCCTATTATGGCTTGACCAACCAGTATACAAACTTTGTAATGGCTTGCTGATATTTGATTCAATATCCGTCGTTAATTCTATAAAATAGTCTTTATAATCAGCAAAAGTTTGTATCGACAGATAATTAGGGTTCGGCATAATTTCCCAAACATCCAAACCATTTTGACCATCAATACTTTCTAAGTAACTCATCATTTCAGTAGATAAATGATTACCTGACAGATCTAAAGAACTCAGTTTAGTTTGGCTTGATAAATTCATATCACTGAATTGGTTAAAACTCAAATCTAATTCTGTTAATTCCACTAAGGTAGTTAAGTCAATTTCGTTCAACTTATTATTACTCACATCAAGTGCAGTTAATTTAACTACATTAGATAAATCGACATCACTTAACTCGTTAATACTAACATCTAATTCAATTAAATCAGGTAAGTCAGACAACTTGATGACACTCAGTTTATTTTCACTGGCTATAAGATTATTTAAATTATGTAATGACGATAAATTAATACTGCTAAGTGCATTTTCACTAATATTAAGATGTTCTAAATTAGGGGAAGTGGATAAGTCGATATCGTTGAGTTCATTTATACTGACATCGAGTTTATATAAATCAGGCGTGAAGGATAGATCAATACTACGAAGCTTATTTCCCTTTACATTTAAAATTGTTAAATTAGGTACTACTGACAAATCGATGTTACTTAGATTATTGTTGTATATATAAAGAGTTCTTAATACAGGCACTGGTGACAGATCAATACTTTTAATATGGTTATTTGTTATATTCAAATAATTTAAATTAGTTAAACCCGTAAGATCGATACTTATAATCGAAGTGCCCGTTAGATTCAGTGAATATAAATTAATTAGCGCTGACAAATCAATATTATCTAAATGATTATCGTCAAGGCTTAAAGTAGTTAAATTTGTAAGAGTAGACAACTCAATACTACTTATTGGGTTTTTATTTAAATATAAACTGGTTAAACCAGTCAAAGCCATTAGACCCGACACTGAACTAATTGACTGACTTGGGCAATTCAATACAGTCATTTCATTTAATTGGCTTACCCCTGCCTCAGTCATTCTAGCTTTAATACAAGCAGCAAACCGTTCGTCATCAAATATGACGTTATTGATTTTTACCACACCGGCATTATCACCAATACCATCTAAATTAAAATCTTCCCACTCGTTTTTATCTAGAGAAAAAGCATCATAAATATCATAAACGCCGTCATTGTCATCATCTTGATCAATAACATCGGTCAAGCCATCACCATCGGTATCAACAGGGACATCATTTTCATCTAACGGATCAGTGCCTGCCAATAATTCATCATCATCTGAGTAGCCATCATTGTCACTGTCGTTTTCTATTGTGACTTGAGTGGTTGTGGCTTGAGTTTGGCTGTCAGTTTCTTTAGAGCTGTTATTACAAGCTAAAAGAGCAACAGTTAATAACGATAAGGGGATAATTTTAAATAAGTTCATCTGTTTTCCATTAATTTAATCTAAAAATCACATTCATAATGTATTGGGTAATATCCCAAGTAACACGGTGATTCTCTATCACTTTTTATGTTTTTACAATAAAACATCACTGGGGCGCGAAAAAAATCGCTGGGCCGAGTCCTCAGCACCCACTTTCGAGGTTAAGGAATTCACAGGTCGCACTTTATTAGATAGACGACCATAAAAACACATTCAACACTTTTAACTGCATAAAATTAAAACATTAGATTAGTCAAAGGAGCGGGATCCCCGAGCAAAACGGTGAGATTAGATATACAGACTATCAAAAGGGCTATCAAAAGTGACACCCACTTTTGGTTCATTTTGAATAGATACAAAAATTAATTTACAGGCCTAAAAAAGGCCGCTAATTAGCAGCCTTGTGATATTAACTATCATTCTTTCATTATTTGTAGATATTTAGCGTAAACTTTTAAAGTCTATCTTTATGAAGTTGTTTTCTAATCCGAGAATGCACTGGCAGAGGCATTAACAATTTCCATTGCTTCTTCTGGACTACCGATACCTTCAATTACAATTTCACCTGGCCCTTTATAACTTGAGAACCAACTTGCAATAGTGTCACCTTCATTATTAAATTTTGCATTTAACTCTTCAAAACTAGAAACGGACTCTTGGGCTGAACCGATTCGTACCGCTATAATTTTCCCATCAAATTCGTCTTCGCCTTCTCTTAAATTTAATATTCCAATTACTTTTACTTGAACTATTTCACCACGAGCAATTTGATCACCCACAACCACTACATCTAAAGACTCTCCATCTCCACCAAACTCAGCTGGCATGGCCGTTCGAGGAACCGATCCATAATTTGCAGGATAACCATTCATGTATTCTACCGTTCTCGGTTTGCCATTTTTAAACTCCCATATAATGGTGCCGTCGTCTGAGTTCACCTCCCATTTGCCTTTTGTTCCTTTTGGAATTTCAATCACAACATTAATATTACCATCCGCATCTCCCGTTTCTATACCAGAAAAGAAATTTACACTGCCTTTTATCGTGTAATCATCAACTACCGTGACAGAATCTGAATGAAATTCATCTGCATACGCAGTAAACGCTAGTACAGATGCCGTTAAAAATATAAGTATCTTACTGTTAATCATGTTGTTACCTCATAGTGTTATGTACTACTGGTTTATTTTAAAACGAGCAATTACTTGATTAAGTTCATCAATTGACAGGGTTAGATTTTCTGATTGTGCTTGCAGTTGATTAGCTGAATCCGAAGTGTATTCCGATATTTTTTTAATATTAACCACTCGATCATTTACATCTGCAGTTATCTTAGACTGGTTATTTGATGTCGTAGAAATTTCTGAATTTTTTCCATTTATATTTGTAAATGTTTTAGTGACTAAATCAAAAATTGAGCGTGTTGAATCCATATATGTGACAGTATCTTTAACTGTAGAATGACTGGATTCAAAATTTGATTGCACATTTTTAGTTTCAGATTGTAATATTTCGACTGTTTTATTTATTTCAACCACCGATTCTTGAGTTCTTTGTGCAAGTGTTCTCACTTCATCAGCCACCACAGCAAATCCTCGACCTTGATCTCCTGCACGAGCAGCTTCAATCGCTGCATTTAAAGCCAGTAAATTAGTTTGCTCTGCAATGCTATTAATGACACTAATCACTGAATCAATTTCGCTACTTGCTTGAGACAATTTATCAACTCTTTCTTTACTTTGATTAATCTCTTCGGCCAAATTATTAATTGATAACACTGTTTTATTCATGGTCTCCTGACCCGTTTTAATTTCAGCGTTAATATCATTTGAGGATTTAAGAGCGTCGTCGGCAAGTTGACTGACTTCATTTGAGCTAGATGAAATTTCCGAAATATTTGAAGAAATCAAATCTGTTTCATTATTTTGTTTATTAATATTTTGTTGATTAGACAATGCCTGTTCAGATATTTTTGAATTACATGCCGACAAATTAAAAGTGATATGATTCACCTGAACAATCAAATCGTTTAATGTATGAATAAAATCATTAAAATGAGTGGCCATTTCTCCTATTTCATCGTTAGATGCCACGGGTAGACGTTTAGTTAAATCACCTTGACCACCAGCTAAATCTTTAAATACATCTTTTGCTATTAATATAGGTGATACTATTTTTTTAATTATTAAATTTAAAAATACAACTACTACCAACACAATTACGATTGTAATTAATATTGAAACCATTCGTGCATTTTTTATTTCGCTGTAAACTTCATCTCTAGAAATACTCACTAATATTTTTTTATCAGTATTACTAATATCGCTATAACCAATAATAAAATCATTGTTATTGATATTAAATTCAGCGATTCCAGCATTATCTTTAAGTAAACCCATCAAATTTGAGAAGTTAGAATTATTACCTTGAAACTTTTCACCATTAATGGATAAAATACTTTCACCGTTTGTATCAATTAAGGATATAAAGGTATTAAACCCTAGTTTGTTTGGCTCAAAATAATTATTTGAAAAATCGGTTATGTTTATTTTCGCAACCAATACACCTAACACTCCATCCTTATTATTGATAGGGACTATAAAAGTCGAAAGTTGATCACCATTTTCATCAATCTGTGCAGAATACGTTTGGGTTAATTCACCTGTTAAGGCTATATTTAACTGCTCTTTGATGTCAGGGTCGATTACTGAAGCGGTAGAAGGAAAATGACTAATAACAACATCATTATTATTGATTAATTGAATACTTTTAAAATATGTCGAATTGTTAATTATGTTTTCAAATCGTGTTACAGTTGATTTCTTAGCACTTCCAGCAAGAAATCCTGTGCCTAAAGATTTTATAGTTGTGTCGGCAATGGACAATTCTTTAAGTTCTGAAAATCGATTGTCGGTCCATATTTGATAGCTTTTACTTAAGAAGTCAGCCGTGAGCAGTAAGGTTTTATTAGATGCCTTACCGATAGCATTAGCCGAAAGATAATAGCCAACATTAACGATTATTGCACCGGCTAACGTCACTAGTATCAATACAGGAAGGATTAACTTCTTTGAAATAGATAACTTCATGATATTACTTATTATGAGCAGTGTAATAATTGTAGACTAAAAATATTAAGCTGGATTATTATTAATATTACATAATAAGTCTCTGTAATATTAAGTTTTTAAAGGATTGTCATTAGCTCATATTAGACTATAAATTTAGCAAGTTATTCCCCCATTCCTTTTCGCTCTATTTTTTAATGGCTATGTTTTAAATTGTTGTTACAGCTATATATTGCCTACTTAGAGGCTTAGTAATTTATTGGTTAAGATAACATTATTACAACATAATCTCTGGTTTTCAAATACCATCTTAACTAATAATAATTGTTTGAATTCAACTAGTTACAAGTACAGCAACAAAAATTTAAAACATAACCAGTCAATTAAAAATAATTTGTTATTATTCAATACAGATTGCCACCATTTTAAGAGGGGGTTGCTCATCAAAAGATGGGAAATCTTCCTGCACATTCAACCAAGTGCTGCTGATTACTTTGCGGTCTTGTTTTTCAACGCATCGAACTAAAGCTGCGAACCATGTTTCGCGATCCACTTTTGCAACGTTATTACAGCAAACAATAGTGCCACCTTTTTTCGTGGACAACACTGCGGGTTTAAACAAACTTTGATAATCGTTGACTAAATCCACAGTACCAAATGCACTTTTTGCAAAACGAGGCGGATCTAAAAATATCAAATCAAACAACCTAGCGGATAATTTAGGATAAGACGGTAATTTTTTATTACCGCGTTTGCTGACTTTTAAACCCGCATATTGACGCAACGCAGCAAACACGTCACTTTGAATAAATTCACAGTTAGAGGATACGTCATTGAGTTGCGCATTTTTTTTACCCGCCGCTAACGCAAAAGAAGAAAAATCAATGTTTATGACTTTTTTTGCCTGCCCAACAGCCGCCGCCGTTCCGATCCCACAGGTATAAGCAAATAAATTTAATACCGTTTTGTTTTTACTATTTGCTTGCACAAATTCTCGCCCTGCGCGCATGTCTAAAAACAATAATGGGTCTTGCCCTTCGTGACGCAACTTTGAAGTGAAGGCGATGTCATTTTCAAATATAACCTGCTCACTTATTGCTTGATTATTTAATTCAGCACTCAGCTCATTGCCGATACGAGAATTTTTACCCGAACGGTCATTATAAATCACAGCAAAATCATGATGGTTTTTTAAATATTGTGAAATTTCTGTGATCTCATTTTCAGTTAGGGTTTGATGAAACGTTTGGATCAGCCACAAGTCCCCGTAACGATCAATATTTAAACCATTAACTCCTTCAACCGTACCGTGAAATACACGATAACAAGTGGTGTTGTTTTTTATAGCTTGAGCAATAAGGTTTTGTCTTTTTGCGAAGGACACTTCGAGTAATGTGTTAATTTCCATGATGATGTGTAATGAGTCTTTATAAAAAAAACCATATTAACAAAATTTCATTCTAATTAGTGCTTATGTTTTAAAATATTATTGTCGTTATTTGAATTCCTGAATTTTATTTTTTTATTAAAAACGAATATTCCATTTTTAATTTCAGGTTCTTATCATTAAAACTTTTGCAAATTAAATAACAGAATGAGTGAAATTGAGCCCCTCCCCGGTTTTACGGCCGATAAACATAAAAAGCTAAAGGTAGACAAAAAGGGACATCCACTTCTGACCTCCGCATAATGGTGACTAGTCTATAACCTGTGGAAAGCAGTTTATCTTCCTGATTCGAAAACATATGAGAGCAAGCTCTCACCCACTTTAATTTGCTCAGACTCCAAAAGTACAAGCCAAAAAATGGAAAAATCTAAAGTGAAAAAAAACCTAAAATAAAAACCTTAAGTGACACCTACTTTTTAGATTAAATCGAATAAACAACCAATGAGACTTTTTTCGCAAAAAAACATAAATTAACAAAAACCTTAGAAATTTTTAGTGCAAACAATTCAAACTGATATATACTGTTTATCCATACAGTTTATACAGGGGTTTATATGAGTATTTGGATACTGGGTCGAGCCGACTCTTCTTGGCCTGAGCTTAAAATGCCAATGTTTTTAGAGCGTATATCCGCAGGGTTTCCGTCGCCAGCACAGGATTACATTGAACAAACACGCGAATTATACGATCTTTGTATTGAGCATCCGGCATCCACCTACTTTGTGCGGGTACAGGGTGATTCGATGATTGAAGCTGGTATATTCAGTGGCGACATTTTAGTGGTGGACCGCTCGTTAACCGCGGTGCATAACCAAATAGTTATTGCAGGGTTTCAAGGTGAGCTAACTGTTAAACAGCTATCACTTAAACCGACTGTTACGTTATTACCCCGTAATAAAAAATACAAACCAGTGTTTATCCCTGAAGGCGCTGATCTCGAAATTTTTGGTGTGGTGACCAATGTATTACGCAATTTAATTAAACGACATTAGATTTAGATTTAGATTTAATTTTTTATGTTTTGTAGTAATTTTTATGTGTTGTACAAACGTTTGTTACACAACTTAATCAAACGCCACTTGGTTTAGGTTTAGGTTTAGGTTTAGGTTTAGGTTTAGGTTTAGGTTATTCATATTTTGTAATAATTTTTATGTGTTATACAAACGTTTATTACACAACTTAATTAAACGACATTAAGTAATGTATTTTAATAATCTCTTTGTGTTGTACAAACGTTTGTTACGCAACTAGATCAAACATCACTAGATCAAATGACACTAAGTATTATGTTTACGTTATTAATATTTTGTAATAATTATTCAGTGTTGTACGAACGTGTGTTACACCACTTACTAAGCGATTTACTAAGTGAATTATTAAGAGGGGTAACTAAAAAACAACCAAATAATATATTTGTATTTTTAATACACAACTCACTAAGAGGCATCAAATAATATGTTTGCGTTAGTTGATTGCAATAATTTCTACGCGTCGTGTGAGCGTTTGTTTCGCCCCGATTTAAAACACACACCTATTGTGGTGTTATCGAATAACGACGGTTGTATTATTGCGCGTTCGGCTGAAGTAAAAGCACTGAATATAAAAATGGCGCAACCTGTTTTTAAATTAAGGCATATTATTCAACAACACGGTATTGTGTGTTTTTCATCGAATTACCCTTTGTATGCCGACTTATCTGCACGAGTGATGTGTACACTTGAAGAGTTAGCCTGCGAAGTGGAAGTGTATTCTATTGATGAAGCCTTTTTAAATTTAAAAGGTTTTGAAAAAAACATTGATTTAAACGCTTTTGCTTTGCAAATAAAAAACACAGTATTAAAAAATGTAGGTTTGCCTGTATGTGTAGGTATTGCCCCCACCAAAACCTTAGCCAAACTAGCCAACCATGGCGCTAAAATGTATAAAGCCACCAATGGTGTTGTGTATTTAGATAGCCCCCTACGAATTAAAAAATTACTCGCATTGGTCACTGTCGACAAAGTCTGGGGAGTGGGCCGGAAAATATCTAAAAAACTAAACGACATTGGAATTTATAGCGCACTTGATTTAGCCAACGCAAATCCCAAACACATGCGAAAATTATTTTCAGTTAACATCGAAAAAACAGTCTCCGAATTAAACGGCACAGCTTGTTTGGCACTAGAAGAAGTACCCAATACCAAACAACAAATCATATGCAGTCGCTCGTTCAGCGAGCGGGTTTTAGATTATCAATCGATGCGCGAAGCCATTTGCAGTTACACTGTACGCGCTATTGAAAAATTACGTTTAGAAAAACAACACGCAAAAGTTATCACAATTTCACTTCGCACCAGTTCACTTTCAATTCACGACAAACAATACGCTAATTCCATAACAGGTAAATTACAAATACCCAGCGACGACACACGAGACTTCACAGAACTGGCCAGCCAGTTATTAACTAAAATTTGGCGCGACGGTTACCGTTATGCAAAAGCAGGTGTAATGATTTCAGATTTTTATGACCAAGTAATCCATCAAAAAGACTTATTTGAAGACAATACACAAAAAACTAGAAACCCCAATTTAATGAAAGTATTAGACGAGATTAATCAAAGTGGAATAGGTAAAGTCAGTTTTGCCGCAGAAGGCTTACAAAAAGGCTGGTCGATGCGCCAACAATTTTTATCACCCGCGTATACCACACGCTGGAAGGATTTAGCAAAGGTTTGGTGATTCTATTTGTTAATAAAATGTAGGTAGGGATTTATCCCGAAAAACTAATATTACCCCCTTAATTTATATACTAATAAAATAAAAGCATTAGAAATATTATATTATTTATTTTTAATAATTTCCAAAACATTAACATGTGTGGCGATAGTTGCTTTATTGCCATAATTTGAAAACAAATAAAGAGCAATCTCTTGGTCACTATTTAATTTAATTTTTTTTGGAATAGCATACGGCCAAACTTTATTAAAAACGTGGGTCATCATAATGGAATGCACGTTTTGTTCATGTAGTTGCGCATTCGACTCTTCATCCAAATTCGTTAAAATATAATCTAAAACCAATTCATCTCCAAGATTTTTATAATGTACCTTATATACAAGATTTGAGCTCCAGCTTCTAACAAAATAAAACCATTCAGCATAAGCATAAATATCCCATTTAACTTCCATCACATTAGACTTAAACACAATACCTTCTAAGGCGACGCCATTATGAGGATATTTAATAGAGGACTCGTAACGAAAACTTTCATCAAACTTTTCTAAAATAAATTCCGTTCCATCACTAGATCTTGAAGCATTATAGTTTTGAGCAGTACTTTTGTCTTTTGTAAAAGAAGTATAATTTAAAGTGATACACCTCAAATCTAAAATTGGTGCATCAAAGGGGTTTGTCTTACCAACCGAATACCATTTAAGTTGATCACAAATTTTAGGTTCACTTGCCATTTTTGAAAAAACATTAATTGCGCTACTTAACAAACAAAAAGTGATTAATAATTTTGAATAGAATTTAATTTGTATATACATAAATATCGATAATTATTAGATAAAAAAAAGCCCACTATCATAATCGATACTGGGCCAATACAGTTAAAATAACTTTAAAGCTGGCAAACCTTAACCTGCCAAGGCTCCAAACTAATTTCACCTCTTTCCAACAATGCATAACTGCTTGGTAACGTCATTAACTGCCAGTCATAACCTGACGAATCAATTGTTTGAGTGTTA
>JALJPK010000153.1 GCA_022968985.1 Pseudomonadales bacterium
CTGATTACCATTTTTAAAACAAACTTCTAATTAGTATCAAATAATCTCAGCGCTATATTATAAAAATGAAAAATAATCACTCACTTTTTCGTGATTTTCATTTTTGTATATTCACTTGCATGTCCTTATTCTCATTTTATCTCTTGTGATTTATTTTGCAAAAAACATAAATAAATCACTATTTAAACGGTAAATTCTCACACAGGATTAAATTTTCATTCATATAATTATATAAATACAACTCACTGACCGTTACGTACTAATCGCACTGCAAGGGGAGTGTTCTTTGCAGTATTGATGTGGCGCCCGGAAGCGAAGAAGACAATCCACGCATCTTTTGCATTATAGGCATCGTTCGAAGCGGACCAATAATAAGTTTGCACTGTATTTGGAAACATCACTTCATTAATCGGAGCATCACGACAAGCTAATTCTAAAAGGGAGCCAAGTTCTTTAATATTCGGCAATCGCCAATCATCAAAACCAGAATATTTAAAAGTATCAGCTACATTTAAGGCCTCCTGCCATGTATATCTAGTCTCCGTGTTGAAACAATTACCGTCATACCAACGTTTACCCAAAGAGCAGCGCATCCACATTAATCCTGTTTCGGTGTCAATCACTAATTCTTCATTGTCACCACCAATCACATATTGAGCATCAGGTTTAGTTTTAACAATATTTGGATTACAAACTTGAGCTAATGTGTTGCTGGCTGTAATTGCCAAAAAACTGCTAAGGATAATTCGTTTCATTTTTAAAACCTTTTCTATATTTAACCTAATAAATAAATTTTCATTTCTAGTTAGCCACAGCACGATGCCCAATTAGGCATTAATGTTTAATTTCATCTAAGATAATTAAATTATAGAGCTCACTGTGGGATGCGCACTAATCGCACTGATGTGGAGTAGTCCTTAACCGTAATAGTGTCTACGCCATATTTAAAAATAACAGGCCAAGCGGAAGTTGGATACCATACAGCAGGCGAAGAACTCCAGTAATAGCCAATTACAGTATTCGGGAAATAGTCAGTATCAATAGGTGGAAGAAAAACACTGAAATCCACTATAGAATACAATTGATTTTTAGTGGGTAAGATCCAATCATCATAACCACATAATAATTGGATATTTACTGCTTTTACAAAGCTTTGTGTATCACAATTACTCTCAATACAGGTGCCGCCATTAGCTGTGCCTGGCATCCCACCATTAATTGAAGAGTTTTCGTTATACCAACTGTATATATGGGCAGCATCATGTAACCCACCATCGGTGGTTTTAACTTCCCACATTAAGCCTGTGTTATTATCTAAAACACAAGGCCAAGATGAAGCTTCTGCTGTTAATTGATTACCTTGGTTATCTATTTTACTAAAATCAAATCCTGCTTTACCAGCACCTACTTTGGTTAAACTTTCGTTGGAATCTCTACCAAATTCAGCATCTTGATTTTCAAAACCAATAACAGGACAAGCTAAACCATTTTCAACATCAGTTGAACAAGTTGTTATACCTGTGTCATTTAATGGAGTCGTAGGGAAATTACACCAACCAAATTCATTACAAACTTTTATTGTGACTGTTTCTTCAGAGCTTAATCCCAAATAATCTATGACTTTTAATGTAAATTGATATTGTTCTTTTATGTTCGCCGCGGTAAACGTTGCCACAGCTTGATTTTCACCTGTAAGAATAACATTTTGCCCATCAGGCTGAATCCATTGATAAGAAACTATGTTGTTCTCATGATCAGTTGAATCTGCACCTGTAATAGTAACTGTCTCAGAATAAGAAACAGTCTGATCTCCATTTGTTATAACTGTGGGAGGTGTATTTAAAACCACTGAAATATCAACTACTGCTTCAGTGGCATCAATTGAATCTGAAACAATTAAAGTCGCTTGATAATTACCAAGCGTATCCAAATTCACTTGTATTGCTGCGCCATTATATTCAACGTTGTGAATCATCCATTTAAATACAAGTGCGTCATTTTCGTAATCTAATGCTGATGCTTCTAAAGTAAATGAATAGGATTTTGACACTGTTAATTGATTTTTAATTAACTCAATTACTGGAGCATGATTAAATTTGCTAAAGTCCAATGGAAACGCATCATCAACATCGATTACTCCATCTCCATCATCATCTAGGTCCTCATTATTACCCAGTAAATCACCATCGGTATCTACTGATTCATTGGCATCTAAAGGAAAGGCATCGTTTTCATCTAACACGGAATCATTATCATCATCTAAATCGGTAAAATCGGATATAAAATCACCATCGTTATCTAATGGAAGGTCGTTACCGTCTAGCGGGTTTGATCCAGCAGCGATTTCATCATAATTTAAATAACCATCGTTATCGTCGTCGGCATTATCATTTTCAGTAACCACACCTGTTTGACCTGTACTACTATCTGTTTCAGTCTGACTGGTGGTAGTCTGAGTTTCTGTATTAATGGATTCACCAGAGTCTGATCCAGTATTATCGCAACTTAATAAGCTTAAACAGCCTGCAAGTAATAAGGGTTTAAAATATAATACGGTCGGCATGACTCGACTCCTCTAGAAAATGTTGTCAAAGTAGTTGCATAATATGACTAACAGATGAAATTTTGGATGTGATTATAAATGATTTTTAGTTTCACAAGTACCCTCCAATATTAAGGGTGGGAGTATTTTCCAATTGAGAAATGAGTCTGAACTCAGCAAAACCCTCTAAGCGTAATAGGGTCGCGTCTAGCATCTTGACTGTTTTTAATTCAAGATGCTAGACACGACCCTTTGGTATTGAGTGCAATGGTATATGTGGATTTAAACCCTGTTCGTGCTCAAATGGCAGAAACACCTGAGACATCTGAATTTACATCCATCAAAAAGCGTAGCGAAAGTTTTAAGACATCCAATCACTCTAACTCAGTAAAAGATCAACCAGAAGATTTATTGCCACTGTCCAAATATTGCAAAACACACATTCAAATATCAACAAAATCCTATTTAGAATTAGTTGACTGGTCCGGAAGGCAATTAGTTGAAGGGAAAAGAGGATCAATTAAATCAGAGTTACCTGACATTTTATCTCGAATTGATTTAACTGAGGAACAATTCTTAAATGCTTCGATAAACATCAATAAAAGTTTTGCCAATTTAATTGGAAAAGCATCAAGTATCGATCAACACTTTTCTAAATTCGGACTAAAACGAGCCTGTGGTTGGGTAAAAGCGTTGCAAGTGCTCGGACTCTAAATAGCACCACTAAAAAAACAGTAAATTATTAGCTTAAACACTTCCATTTCTTCTTGGTTGAATTACACATACCCGTAATTTAATGAACAACGCCTGATTACCATTTTTAAAACAAACTTCTAATTAGTATCAAATAATCTCAGCGCTATATTATAAAAATGAAAAATAATCACTCACTTTTTCGTGATTTTCATTTTTGTATATTCAGTTGCATGTCCTTTTTCTCTTTGGCCCTAAAAACTTTTTGATAATTTTTGTGTTCGTATTACTTCGTGGTATTACGTCGAGATTGGGTGCTAATTTTATCTACGAATCTACCCTTTATAGATTATTATCAGACTAGTCTTTCCATTTGAATTGCCTTTCAATTCCACTGAGCGGAATTGAAAGGCAATTACACAGATTTAGTTACAGGGCTAATCCTTGAGGCAACGGACAGAGTAACCGTGATTCTTATTGCCATGCATCCTCGACAAATCACCATTCATGGAACCAAGGTTGCGATACCATGCATGACTTGAACTTGATTCTGAAGAGCTCCACCAGAAACTGTTGGAGCCAATAAACATGAAGCGTCCACTCGCCCCCCGATTGCCACCAGGAAGAGCTGTAAAACCACTTTTATTGGTTTTATTTCCTCCAAAATCCCACCCTGTTTTACTTTTCAATGCTGCTTCAGACCAGCCTTCACCGTTTAAATATTCGGCGAGTGTTGACCACTCTTCGTCCGAAGGTACGTGCTGCCCTTCAGGTGCTAATCCACGCGGATCATTTACAGCAAACCAATTATACAATTTTCCGTATTTAGTAGCATTAGTAGGATCCATATCATAATAAGTCCAAGCAGGCTGTTTTAATTCGAGTGATTTTTTCCACTGCGCTTTCGTAGTAACTTGAGGTATAGAATCTCCATTACGAAACTTGTCTATATTAAGGTTTTGCCTCATCCAAATTTGCTCTCCAATTTTCACTGATTCTGAGATGGTAATAACCTCATCTGTTTTTATTTTTTCTTGAGGCGTGATACTTTGGGTGCTCTCAGAATTCTTGTTACACCCACTAAGTAACAAAAATGTCATTAGGGATGTAAAAATAGCTAATCGTAATTTTTTCATTTCGATAATACTCTTTAATTAAATTATTAGTTTGCAAAAAAATAGTCTTTAAAAGATATTAACACAACCACAATCACAATCAAAAATGATATGAATATTAAATAATCACACCGAACTAATTTAATTAAGTACTTACATTTTCGGTGCTTTTCATTTTTTCTATACTATATTTCATGTCCTTATTTTTTTGTTATTTTGTTGTGGGTAACTACAACTGTGGGATGTGGGCGAGCGCTTGCCCTCGAGTCTTTTGATTAAGTATCTTCGATTTTTTTATGGTTATTTAAAACAAAAGGCTGAGTCGTTAAAGTTGTGTGTCTTCGTAGTTCACTTATAGGCCTGTTGACTCACAGGAAGATCGTTATCATTGGTTTTTTTCATTCAAAGCGTAGCCGCGAGGCCCCAGCCGCATAACGGGGTCGCGTCTAGCATCTTGACTGTTTTTAATTCAAGATGCTAGAAACGACCCTTTGATTCTGAGTATTGTACAGGCTTTAGACTCATTTCTCTTTTGGAAAATACTCTAAGATATAATCATCAAATGGAAATATATAGATGAATAAGATAAAACTATTTTGCGACGGTAGCGTTAATCCTCAGAAAAAAATAGGCTATGGTGCGTATTTCCTATATACAGATATAGACACTTTAGAGAGTTCAAAAAAGAAAATACAAACAAAAAAGTTCATAGATACTTCATCTACAAAATTAGAGTTAGAAGTATTACTCTGGGCATTGCGGGATTGAACTACTAGACAAAGAGATAACTATATACACAGACTGCCAAAATATCTTAGGGTTACAAGATAGAAGAAAAAAATTAGAATCAAATAAATACAAAAGTGCAAAAGCAAAGATACTAAATAACCATGAGTTATATAAAGAGTTTTATAAAAAGACAGATGAGTTAAACTGCTTTTTCATAAAAGTAAAAGGTCATAAACCATCTAAGGAAAAAGATTCGATAGATGATTTATTTACTTTGGTTGATAGGGGTTCTAGGGATGTTTTACGAGAATTCAATTTAACAAAATACGAGAGTCAGGTCTGAATGGCACTGCATTAAGCTTTACAATACTAATTGAAAAGTATCATGAAGCAAGCGACTTGACCCCTTTACTTTATTGAAAAGTATCATGAAGCAAGCGACTTGATCCCTAGAATTATAAATTTTGTGACGTTTTGTTTTTTTCAGTCTGTCTTGCTAATTCTCATAGGTCTATGCTAATTCCAAAATCTGTAAATACGGGTTTAATCATGCCTTCATCTAATGGCCACAAATCTTTTAATTCACTTAATTTAATTTTATTACCCACCAAATAATAAATAAATAGAATAAATGGTTGCTGATAAAAAAACTCAGTTTTAGAGCGGTTTTTTATTCTGCTTGGTATATGGGGGTTATTTGTGAAGTAACTAATAAAGATTGATTCGTTTATTTCTTTAGTGTGATTATCAAAAATTGAAAATAGAAACATGTTAGTTTTATCATCAAACTGACTTTGTGATTGGATTAATTTCATATATATCGATTTCATTTTATTGTAAGCTTCCTCGGTAGGATTCAACTCTTCACCAATATTACTGCTAGCTTCCTTAAAATAATCATCCACAGCTTCAATTAAAGCAACACTTCTACTAAGTGTTCTTGTAGTTTTTTTCGTAAGTATTTTCTTTGACTTGTATTGAACTGTATGACTTAGTTCACTATAAGCATGTTGCATCAAAGTTCTTATTTGTATTTCACATGAGGTATTCTCTGGTATATTTATACTTTCAAAAAATATACCTTTTTTTGCTTTAACGACAAAGTGCTTTGACTGATAATCAAAGACATGTGGGTTATCATTTCTTTCTTGATCAAAGTCACGATCTAAAGAAGCCTGCCAGCCATTATGGGACTTTATAGTTTCACAGACCAAATCTACTTCTGGAAGCGTCAACACTACGACTCTCACACCTACTTTATCTGTTATATCATAATAAGGGTTTGTATATGCCTTCCCTCTATGGAATGCCTTGCCTATTAAGGAGGCTATATCTTTGACTCGAGGGATAACGGGTATTTTAATTAGCTTTTCAACATCAACACCACATTCGACTAAATTTTTAATAATCTCGGTTTTTACATAATTACCAAAAGCTTGATAAAGATCTTTTTCGGCTTCAAATTTAGCTAAAAACTCTGCCTCGTCCATTTTAGCAAATGACCCCTTTTATGATGAGAGAAGTATAACCTGCTTTGGAACCTTGAATTTTTACCAATTCATCAAATGTATCACCGGGTGCGTCTATTTTAACGTCACTGTTAAATTTAACTTTTCGTCTTCTAAGTTTATTTTTAAGGTAAGTTAGGTCTTTATTAATAGAGTAAATAGGCATTCCATTTTCCTTCATATACTCGGAATAAAGATCCTTATGTATCTTCTCAAAGTACTGATTGGAAAAATCAGCCACTTTAATTGTGGCGCTTTTAGATACTTTCAAGTACGAATACAAAGAACCTTTTAAATCTAATTTTACTTCTTCACCAACATCAAGTTTCTCAATGAATGTTGTTGTATGGTTATAAAAATCACATGTTAGTTTTTTATCTGTGGGTGAAAAAGTACATCCAAGAAAGTCATTATAAAAATATGCGGCCGCACTTCTAGTTTCATTGGCCGTCATATTTTGATCATAAACAAAAGCTTTCAACTTGTCAGAGTTTTTAATAAATAGACCGATCTTATATAGTTTTTGTTGTGGGGTTAAAAAAAGATCAGATAGATGCTCTATTGATATGGATCCATTAATATTTTCTTTTTTGAACCCCTCCTGCATTTCGGCCTTTATTATTGCTACAAATTCATCTCTATTAGAACCTGTAAAACCTCGTAGGATCAGCAAAGCGCCACCAGGGATCTTTCGGGTTTGCTGTGCTTTAGCTAGGTTTTCTGTCAGAGTCTTAGAATTTTTTGTAAATGTGGTTTTTGTCCCTGAGAACATTTGCTGAATAATTGATGGCGTCCCACCATTTGATTTATCAACCACATCCATTTCCAAGCAATGATTATCATTAGTCATCGCATCAACAATTCTCTCTTGTAACGTAGACGAACTTTTAGAATCTAACTCCATTATTTCATTATTGGTATTGGGTGTTACAAGTTGTTTATTTATATCTCTTTTAAAAACTTCATGTGCAATAGTTTCATTTATTATCAAGAATTCGAAAGCAGTCATCTAATTTTCACCTTTTTTGTTCTTACTAATTTTATCTTTTTTGTGAATTCTTTCCCATTCACGACTGTCTTTATCCCAAATATCCAAATATTCAGAAAATAATTTATCAACATCAACCTTAGTTAAGCTAATACATGCTTTCGTATAGCCAATTTTATTTTTTATTTGATATAAACTTAATAAAGTATTTTTTTGTCTAATCCATAGTTTTTTATAATCAAATATCATTATCCAGCCATTTGTTATTGTAAGGATCGATCCCAAAAAAAGTGCTATATTTTTTTGATAATCAATAAAAGCCTCAATATCAAGACCCAAAATTAAAGTAATAGCTGAACTCAATATAACAGTTAAAATACCTGTTAGACCTGTCAAATTTTTATTGTATTTTTGTTTGTTTTTAATAATTTTAATATTTTTATCTACTTCCGAACTGAGGAATGATAGATTTGTATTTAGCTCTTCCATATAAATCTCCATCAATAATATACCTAAATCTTCCGAAATCAACTGCAACAAGTTGATATGAGTAACTGTTATGGCACAAGGATTTTAGTAGAATGCCCTTGTGTATTTATCATACCACTTTCTTGAAAAAAGTATATCTTGGAAGGAAATGCTAGCAGGTCAGTTGTTTCAAGTAATTCGGAAAATGGGTCAAATCACTCAACTCACAATACTTTGTCAACCAACCCAGTAATAACTCAATCCCACCCTGACAACAATGATGGGGCGTGCCCCCCATCACCCATTTATTTAGGAATGGGTAGTGGGGGGCGCGACCCCAGAATGCGTTACCATGGCTGTCTTAGTTAGTTTGCACGTACGGTTTGATGAGGGGAGGCTGTCGTGGTTTTAACTGTGGCTGTATTTTACTCTATTTAAAAACCACATAACAAATCCTCGAGTTCCGCTTTATTTTGATGCTCAAGCCTATCATATTGACATGACACCCAAAAGAACCATCCAACAAAAGTGGGCAAGCCACTTGCATCACAATACTTTGTCAACCAACCCAGTAAAAACTCAAAACAATAGAATAGTCTCTGACAAAATCATGACAATTCGAAAACAGCCTAAAAAACCACTTCATCCTTTCGACCATTACTCTTATCTGAGTCATCTCAGTTTATAACGAACAAAACAAACATGCGTAATGGGGTCGGGTCCACCACCACCAAAAAATGTACGAAGGGGTCAAGTCACTTGCTTCACAATACTAATTGAAAAGTATCATGAAGCAAGCGACTTGACCTCTATTGTTTAGTCAGAACGTTTGAATACTGGAAAGTTGTGCATGCTTGAGAAGAAGAATATCGGAAAGCCGTATGTGGGAAAATCGCACGTACGGTTTGATGAGGGGAGGCTGTTATAAGATGAATTGTGACTGTCTTCTATTCTATCCTATCCCCAAGCACCATTTGGGCGATGGGAGACGCGACCCTGATATTTGTAGTGGGTTACCCGATTAGGTTTATTTTAATGTATAGTATGGGATAATTGTGTTTTGACTACTTTCAAATAATGGCTCTAACATTCTGTGATCATTTGTTAGAATATAATAATCCGGAGCAAGTTTTATGAGAGAGTTATCCGTAAGGCCAAATCTTAAAAATAAATCAGATTCGCAATCTTCATTTAAATTAACATCAATTTCTTTAAATTCCGAAAATAATGTCCTAGCAATCTTAAATGCAAGAATTTGAGCATAGCCCTTTAAGTCGATAAGATTAGATACTTCCGTTGCTATATATGGTGTTATAAATACAGCATTGTACTCACCCATAATTTTTAAAACATTATCATAATCAGATAGGTTGAAAGCATTTAGCCGCTTCGAGTTTTGAATATGCCTTCCTTCTTCTACGGCTCCAATGACCAGTAGTAAGAGTAGGTTAGTATCTATTATCAAATTCTTTGACATTATTAACTACTTATCATTTCTGAAACCTCTAAATTCACTCGTTTTATAGTCAATTAAAAATGTTTTATAGTTTCTGCGGTAACTCATAACTTTTACAAGTTGAGCTATACCTTGTCCTAATTTCAAGTCCTGACCTTCTTTAACTTCTAAAGGGTCATTGCCTTTTATGTCATAGCTCAAAGAAACCTCGTATAATTTTTTATCGTCAGAAATTAGAATACCTTCAATGGAGACATTACATGAATTTGGAATTAATTTTTTAATATTGCTATTTGCAACTTCAATTGCTGTTTCAAAACTGCTCATTTTTATATCCTCTATTACTTTATCTGTTGATTCAAGGCCAAAGCCTAAAGAGGCTGTAGAAAATTAACATTCCTAAGTTCTCATTTTTAAATTTAGTTATATTTGACAGTATATTCAATCTCAACACTTTTTTAAATGATATTTTTAAACTTTTATTTATTCAATTTATTTTCAAATCTACTATTAATTACATTTTTTCACTAGTGTCCTATAGAATTCTCAATGAACATGCCTATAAAGGGGTCAAGTCACTTGCTTCACAATACTTTTTAAGCAAAGTAACAAGAACTGAAACCAATCGAATAGTCTCTCACAAAATCATGACAATTTGATGACAGTCTAAAAATCTTCTTATTCTTTCGACCCTTACCCTTACCCTTACCTAAGTAAACTCAGTTTATAACGAACAAAACATAAAACCTACTACTCAAATATAAGTATTAGACACTTAATTTGAAAAACCAATGTTAGTTCTGTCGAGGCAAACCATCGATCGTCAGCAGATAACTGCACATCAACTGCACGACACACACACACAACAAACCAATCTAGGGGGCAAGTGGCTTGCCCCTTTTACTACACTGCTTTTCGGTACTACCTAGGTGAATGAGTAATTCCTAGGACAGGACTTTAACCTGCTAGATATATTGCCGGT
>JALJPK010000154.1 GCA_022968985.1 Pseudomonadales bacterium
ATAATGCACTACCCTCATCAATAATAACGTCACCCGTGGTCTTATGTTTTTTAATGCTGTCTAGTATTTTTTGTGCTTGGCTGTCTTGCTTAGTTTGGTTAATTTTATTAGATTGACTCATTAGGCATTACCTCCTATTAGAAAGGTGTCCACTTTTATACTGTCTAGTATTTTATTAGATTGATTCATTAAGCATTCCCCCCCACAAGAATATCATCCACTTTTATAGCGGGTTGCCCTACGGTGGTTGGGATTGAACCACTGACCGAACCACACATACCACAGGCCAGTTTAAAGTCAGTGCCCACCATACTAATTTGTTTTAACACTTTAGGTCCGGTGCTGATAAGTGTGGCCGCTTTAATAGGATACTGAATTTTACCGTTTTCAATGTAATACCCTTCGGTTACCGAAAAGTTAAATTCTCCGGTACCGGGTTGCACCGAACCACCCCCCATATGCGACGCATAAATGCCTTTTTTAATGCTACCAATCATTTCGTCTAAAGAGTTCTTACCCGGCTCAATAAAGGTGTTACGCATACGTGAAGCAGGCGCGTATTTATATGACTGTCGTCTACCCGAACCTGTGCGCGCAAATCCGGTTTGTTGTGCCCCCATTTTATCCACCAAAAAGCTATTGAGTTTGCCGTCTTTAATCAATTGAGTTCGCTGGGTAGGCATACCTTCATCGTCAATATTGAGCGAACCCCACTCGTTGGCCATACAACCATCATCTACTGCGTTAACTACTTCGTTTGCAATCATCTTATCCATTTGATCGTGAAATACCGATGCCTTTTTAGCCACTGCGGTGGTTTCTAATAAGTGGCCACAAGCTTCATGAAAAATAACCCCACCAAAACCATTACCAATCACCACTGGCATGTTACCCGACGGACAGGGTTTGGCCGACAGATTCACTATGGCTTGGCGTGCCGCTTCCATGCCAGTTGCCTTGGCATCAATACTTTGATTTAGCTCCCAGCCTACCAATCCACCGTCGTTCCAACTGCCGGTAGCTTGTTCACCTTTAGCACTTACCACCACAGTTAAACCGGCTCGTGTATAGTTTCGACTGTCTTTGGTTTGTAACCCTAAAGAGTTAAAAATTTGAATATTCTGTTGGCGTTGTATACAAAACCCCATGGTTTGGGAAATATTGTTCGCCTGTAAATGAGCGGCACTATTGGCCGCTAATAAATACTCAACTTTTTGTGGTACACAAAAATCTTTTTCTAAGGGCATAGAAACAGGATGAATGTCATCAAATTTTAAAAAGTTAAAACTTTGGTTCGTGCTTGTAGGATCTCGTCGATCTTTAGCGGCTAACTGACTAACAATGCGTTTTAACTCTTCTTCGTCAAGATTATTGGTGTAACCGTAAAGCACTTTGTTATCAAAAAACAAACGCAAACCAATACCAAAATCAATACCCGAATTTACTGTTTTCACTTTATCACTTAATGTATTAACGCTACTGGTGAGATTACGTTCAATAAAAATTTCAGCAAAATCGGCACCTAGACTAAGTGCATGATCGATGACACGTTGGGCAACATTACTCTCTAACATGGTGGATCCTTAGTTTGTTGTTATATGGTTTGTTTATGGGTGATGTAAACTAGTGGATTTAATTGCTATATATTTTAGCTTAGATTTGAGTGGATAGTAAATTTGGTGGTGTTGGATGGCTGTTGATTGGGTTTTGGTTGAGTTTTAAAACGTTGTTGGTGGGTATCGTTTGAGGTTTGAGTTTGATTTGTGAATGGTTTTGATTTTTCTTGATGATGCTAGTCATTAACGTTTAATTGATTTTATTTCAGATCAATTAAACTTAGAGAGCATTGTCTGATTTTTCTATTGGAATTACTGAGATGGGTTGAAATAAAAAAGGCCACTTTATAAGGCACCTTTTTTTATTTTTGAGTAACAACCAACTGATGAATTATTGACCCTTACTCTAATCTCAAGATATTTTCAGAACCACCTTTAAAAAGCAGTAGTATTAAACAGTAACAAGTAAACGTTTTTGTCTTGAGAAAAATAGAATAAAACTCATAACAATCAATAAAAATAATACATTAATATTACCACTTTTTTTCTTAGTTTCGGTTTCAGCTTCGGTCTCGGTTTGAGTTGTTGTTTGTGTTGAGACCTCAGGTTCGGTTTGAGTTGCAGTTGCAGTTGCAGTTGCGGTTGCAGTTGCGGTTGCAGTTTGAGTTGCAGTATCGGTTTGAGTGTAAGAGCTAGTATCAGTATCCGTGGTTGTTTGGGTTGAGGTCACACTGTCTGTTTGTGTATCCGATTCAGACTGAGTTTTTGCTTCTATTTTATAAATATCCCATTTCAATGTATTAACAGAATCAATCAAATACACGTCATTATTAAAATCAAACATCTCAACACCTGGTGACATGGCAGCCAAAGTATATTCAGTAAAATTTGAGGTTGAGAAATAAAATTCGGCGATGGCACCGCTCTGCTCTCTTAAATCAATCTTAACGTAATAAATATCATTAAAACTTTGTAACGACACAACATTAATTGTAAAAATTGATAAATCTACCGACACATCTAAGTTCAATACAGCTAATAAATCAGTCACAATATTCCAAGTCACACCTGAATCATCACTTACGTAAATGTCTGATCCACCGTAAATTGCCAGGCTCTGATCAGACAGTTTAACTATTTTATCTAACGTTTGTTGCTCATTAACATCGGCACTCATCACATCCCAGGTCCAAGTAATCATGTCATCTGAATAACCGTGATACATATCAATTTTATAAACCGTTTGTTCATCAATAATCAGAGTTTCTAGATCTTTTAATAACACATGAAAACGATCACCTATTTGAATAAAATCCATTATATAATGCAAATGATCCATGTTGGGCAAACCTTCATAATTACCCCACTGCCCATTTGCGGCTCGCACCATCATCGGCTCAACCCAAGCTAACGTGTTCATTATTGCTCGACCATCATCAGCAAATATCGCTTTGTTATTTTGGTATATACCAACGGTATTGATCGTCCAAATTTCAAAATTATTTGAGGTGTAATAACCTTTGTTTTGCTCTATATCCGTACCATTATTCAGTAACACGTATTCATTATTGATGTTATCGAAGTACACCACATCTGGGTCTGTGCCCACATTACTGATATCAAACTCTTCTGACCATGTTATTAAGTCTGTTGAATACTGCAGTTTGACACTGCTAAAACCATCTTGTGTATCATAGCTATACACTTTATTTAATATTATGAAGTTGTTATTTACATATTGCAGCGAAGTAAAACTAGGAATATCAATTACCTCGAAATCACCGTCACCTAAAAACTTCAAAACCACACCGGATGAATTAATAAAATAAAGTTCATCGTTAACCTGCAAGGTTTGTAATGAATAATTTTCAGGTATAAAGTTGTTATCTGAGAAGTGTTTGCTTTGTTTGTTTAAATAAAACCCGGTTGTTAGTCCATTAATAATTTGATGCCCAGCCATATTCATATAATACAAATGATAAGTAGTTGAGCGTTGCAGATAACCATCTTGCGAGCCAATAGTAGTAAATACCATGGCTGAGTCTGTGCCAGAATAAACGCTTACCACTGCAGTCACTGTATCGTTATCGGCAAAGTCTCTTAATTGATCTTGATAACAATACCATGTGTAATTGTTTAACTTACGTGTGTTATTTAAGTAGTCTTCACCCTCAGCAAAGGGATTGAGTTGCACTGAAAACTCAGTTAAAACCGCGTCTATCTGAGCACTACCGCTTAATAATACAGTAGGCGCCGTCCATGTACTGGGCTGAGCCACACAACCCGCGACAACTTCACTACTTTGCTCTAGGTTAACAGTACGTTCAATCACAGCCGTCATTTCAAAACCAGTATCAATAGTTCGTTCACCTGAATCGATATAACAACCCATTAACAAAGGAAAAAGACAAATTAATAGGTTTGTTTTTGCAAAAAATAGTCGGCTCATTAGGGTTACTTCAAAAAGTAAATTGAACCTTAATTTTAGTTTATATAAGCAGGGTCTTTTGTGTTTTGTTGTATCTATAACTTGAGTTTTTTGTGATTCAAAAAAGAATTAAAGACTCAAATTATCTCGATTATTAAACTTGTTTTGTTGATATTTTAAGAGGTTTATATCAAGGAGATTGACTTAAGCCTCAGATCTACATTCAGATTCTACCCCCCAGAATTACAGATACACATCGATCGTAAAAAAGGCCATTTTATTAGTAACCAATATTACAAGTTGAGAAAAATAAACTAATCATTGATTGATCAATTACTCTGTTGACCGAATATTATCATTTTGTATTTCTTTGTAAACTTGCCAATCGGCCTGCATCATTTGATGAAAATTAGGCAGACACTGAAAACCATATAATTAATGTGTTATCTTTAACTGGATTGTTTAACTGATAATTTAGCTAATATATTAACTAAATTTTAAAAATGGACGGACTATGCAATTACACATACATCATATATTCATTACTTGTTTAATTTTGTTGTTAACATCTTGCGACAAACTAGATGAGTATTTCTCTGATAAACCAAACCAACAGGAACAAATTGGATTAGAAACAGACACAGTGACTGAAACACAAACTGATATTGGAATAGGTACTGACAATCAAACAGTGGCAGTAATAATAACAGAGACAGAGACAGAAACGGAAACAGAAACAGAAACAGAAACAGAAACAGAAACAGAAACAGAGATAATAATTAATAAACCTACAATCAAAACATTAAAACCATCAGAAATAATGTTAATCATTAATTAGGAAGAATATTATGAAAAAACTACTATTAATTGCAGGGTTGATAATAACTTCATCATTTGCAAACTCAGCAGAATCTGAAGAAATAAATATTACTCGTTTAAAAATGGATAAAACATTTGATAATCATCAAGTATTTATCAAAACATCAAATCCATCGGACAACCCTATTAACTGCCAAACAGATGAAAAATGGCATTATGTACTAAACATAGATAATGATTATGATCAAAATATCTATTCGTTATTACTTGCTGCAAAATTAAGTGGATCAAAGGTCATACTTTCTGGGTCAGGTGAATGTAACTTCAATGATGCTATAGAAGATTTAACAAGCATCGAATTACTATAATCAATTATTAAGGATTTATTATGAATATCAAATCAATTTTAATAGCTTTAAGCCTTGTTAGTATTTCATTAGTTTCTAATGCAGGTGTAACATGGACAAAAAGCGAAATCCCCTCTCAGGTATATTTAACACAGGGCTGCCAAGGCACTTTGGGTGAAACCATTGTTGTGGTAACAGTACCCAGCGAAACTAAACAATTTATTTTTAAAATGACCGACCCCGGTGCTGAATACTTTTTTGAAATTGCAAAAACAGCGGTTAGCACTAACAAAAAAATTCAAATCAATTACAACTATTCATCAGATCAAATTAATTACGAAGTGGTAAGGGGTAGTGATTGTGGCAGGACCAATACAATGATTGAAATATTGGGAATTTCATTAGATAACTAATCGTTATTAACCACCATTTAATTCTATTTTGAAGGGCAGTGGTGAGATTAAATTTTAATCTCATCACTAGTTAAACTGCTACAAATCACACTTTAAAATCACAGCTTATTTTTAAATTAGCCAATCCTGCATTAGCGTTACCCCCGCCCGCCCTTGAGATCAAAGCTACCTGACTCCCCAATATTTTTAACAATCTTGTTCTTTTAAAATCCACCTCTTTTTAAAATTTTTTAATTGTCTAAGTCGAACTAAAGGCTTAGGTTTTGGTCATATGTTTTATTAGGGTTAAATCAAGGAACCTGACTTAACCCTCAGCTAACTTTCAGTTCTACAAATTTCAATAAAAACAAACTACTATAATATAATTATAAGACACTAACAAATAACGGAAAAGACATGGATAATTTGTTTATATCTAAAGGCGTTTTAGGATAATAATTAACAATAGGAATTCACATGATTAAATCAACATTAACTTGTTTGGCACTTTTTTTATTTTGCGCTCAAATGGCTCAAGCACAAAATTATGCTATCTCCTGGCCTGGTGGTCAAAAAGTAGCGGTGAGCCTGTCTTATGATGATGCACTGGCCAGTCAATTAGACAATGCCTTACCTGAATTAGATAAATATAATTTTAAAGGTTCGTTTTATGTATTACCTAATTCAAAAATTATGGCATCACGCCTAGAGGAGTGGCGTGCACTGGCTCAAAACGCTCACGAACTGGGTAACCATAGTATGTATCATTCATGCAGAGCATCGTTACCCAACAGAGAGTGGGTAGAAGACTCCCATGATTTAGATCACTACAGTATTAAAAAAATGATTGGGGAGCTCATTGTAGTTAATACTTTTTTACAAGCCCTTGATGGTAAAACACAACGCACCTACACCACCCCCTGCGGAGATTTATTAGCAGGAGGTGAGCCATTTTTAAATGAAGTTAAAGATTTGTTTATTGCAATCAAAAGCCCACAAATGGACCATAAATTGATTACTAGTTTTTCAGCTAATGATCAATCAGCAGCAAGCATGATCGCTTCGATTCGATATTCAACAACAAACACAGCCATCATCGACATTGTATTTCATGGTGTAGGTGGCGATTATTTAACGACCTCCACTAAAGCTCATGCGCAGTTATTAGCGTTTTTGGACAAAAATCGTGACACTTATTATGTAGATACATTTATAAATTTAATGAGTTATGCACAACAACAGTCAGAATAATACGCTCTACTTTTTTCTATTTTAAGATCTAGTTTGACACACAATACAAAAAGCGGCATAGGTGATGAAAAACACAAAAACATCACAGGTCCCTTTTTAAATTTTTGATAACCCTGCAACTATATTCGAGTAACATTTTATGAAATCTATATTAATAAAGCAGTTAATTTTTATCCATGTCTTATTGTTAGCAAGCTGTGGTATGACCCCAGTGCAATCACAAGTAGTCACAAACTTTCAAAAAAACAATCCACCTTATGTGTATGAGTCAGGCAATAACCAATTGGCTGAAACTAAAGTTGGAATATTTAAGTTGGTTGTGGACCCGAGATTAAAAGTTGAATCCCCAGAGTTAGCATTAAAAATCGAAAATATAATTCCAGCATTTCAACAACATATTAATAATAATATTACACTAAATAAACTTGATAATATCGAGTTGGATTTTTCTAAAAAAGAGTTTTATCAATATGATCGATCCGATATCAGTGGTGTATTAAACGCATATGATGTGCCATCGGTACATTTTGGTGTGCCAGCACATATAATTAATATGGAATTTACAAGTCATCTTAACGATGATATAAGAACCTCAGTATTAACCACATTAAAAGGGTCAGATAACTGGAAAAAAGAATATCGTAACCTTGTAATAAATGAACAATTACAATCCGTTATATTAATCAGTATTGGTTTAACTCAAATGCAACCAAGATCGATTAAAAAAGGAATCTTTGCAGAAAAAACAATATTGTTAGGCTTAAACAATATAGAAAATGTGCCGCATTGGTTAGGTAATACTGAAAATATAGAAGATTCAATCAATGTATTAAGTTTTAAATACTTAAAATTAAACAGTGCTGGGGAAATTTTAAGTGCAGGTATTGAAGGTTTCCATACGTTTATACCTGACAATGAATTGTTTGGTTATGACATTACAGTTTTTGGTATTGAGGATTCAAGTAATAGATCAGAAAAACTGGATGATGAATCGGCTTTAGTTAACCCTACATCGATACAAGCGTTAGATAATATCTTAAAACTGATTAAGTAATTTTTTAGTTTAAATACTTAACAAGTAAATAGATAGATAGTCATATTTACAAGAGTGTTGAGGGTTGCTATTTGAGGCTAAGATTCTTAAGTAACAAAATGGCCAAAGTCGTTTTTAATGACTGTGGCCATTTGAAATTTAAGTTTCAATAATTGACTTCACTGTTTGACTGTTCGTTTTTATTTAATGTGTTAAATTGGGTTTAAGTGACTTAGACCATCACATAATTGTTAGACCATTACCTAAGTGACAAAAGAGGATTTAAAAAATGGAAGATACACTGCAATCTAAAGTTGAAAAAATAATAACACTTGTTGAAGGACTTTCTACTAAAACCACCCCAACAAGCACTACTCCCACTATCCCAACTTTAGTGTATTTTGATGTGATTGGTATTGCATGGCCTATTCGCTGTTTGTTGCATTTACACAATATTGATTACAACTTTATAGCTATTTCAATTCAACAATGGACTTACAAGAGCGCTAACGGTCATCAACCCCTTAAATCCGCTTTTAATAATGGTCATGTTCCCCTTTATATTGATCAAGGCGTTAATCTGAATCAAAGTAACTTAATTCTTATTTACTTAGCACAACAAACACGGATGATGGGAGACAATAAAACAGAGGCCTTGGCGATAGAATCGGTGCTGTTGCATTGTTATGACGCTGTGTTTCATTCGAATGGATTACTGAGTGTCAATATTACTATTAATATACCGGCGCAGGTTGTACAGGCGAGACTCGACGCCTTTATGGGTCAAGGCGATTGGGGCCTTGTCACTAACGGTTACCACAATCATCTGAATGCTTTTGTCAAACTGCTTGAGGCCAACGAGCTAAAAAGTGGATTTATGGTGGGGAGTCGATTGTCAGTGGCGGATCTCAGTGCGTTTAATATTTTATGTAATTGGTATAAAGCCTTTGATAAAGAGGTATTCTTAAAAGAGTTTCCAATATTAGATACGTACATACAACGTATCGCTTTAATACCCGGTATATCCGACTACATTCGAAATAAACAAGAAGCAACAACCTGGTTTGATTTACCATCTATTGCTTTGAAGTTAACATCAAGCAAAGAGTTAGAGGGGCTGGTTGGTTTATCTGCTGAGCATGGTTAAATAATGATTGCTGTCAGGTTTAAAATCTTGACTAATCACTAGTCATTTTTGGTTATCAAAAGTGAGTGAGAGCTTGCTCTCATTGGGCATTATGAGTGTCCATGTCATTGATCCTCGATATCTTATTATACATTGCCAGCTAACAAACGTTTAATTTCTGTTTTTGGGATATGCACATTACAGCTGTTAGATTGAACATAAACCGCATCGATAATTGAGAGGTTCAAGAATAATTCGAATGCTTTAACCCCTTTCATTTTTCCTACTTTACAATTAAATTCGGCCGAATTCACAGCTAGTTCGCTATTAGTGTAAATAACTCCACTGCATCCATTCTCATCATTCATGAGCGGGATATTAATTGGATTATCCTTTCCCGTTGAAATGATATACGTGATATTCTCGCTGCTAACTGGCGTGTCTTTACCATCGGTTTCAAATAAGAAAAAATACACCCACTCACCCATAAGAAGCTGAAGAAACTCCTCAAGTTTGTTTGTGTCATTTTCATTAACTGCATCTTCAAATAGTTTTTCTAACTTCAAGAACTGGCCTCTCTATTTTTATGTTTACATCAGATTTAATGATCAAAAAGGAGATCTACTTTTATCATCAGTGTAATATGGTCACGTTGAGTGACTCTTGGTTTATGCCTTCTTCTCTGGGACTTTTTTCTTGGTATATTCAATTACGTCAGTTAACTCTAAAGTTTTTGGTAAAAAAGAAACACCTGAATCTTTTATTTTAATTAATAAATAATCTTCATACTCGATAAAATACAAATATTCTTCCCACTTAACTAAATATTCATCATTCTTTATATGCACACCTAATTCATCTAACTTTACTGAATAAATAAAATCTTCTGTTTCGTTTTTAACTTCAGATATCCATTCATAAAAAAACTTAATTGACATTAAACAAGAAATTACAAAACACGATAATATATGTAGAAAAACTAGATTACTATTACCAGTCACAAAATCAACAAATGTTATACCTATTAAAAAGAAAGAACATAAAGCAAACGAGCCTTTTATATTTTCAATTAGAGTTGTATATTTTAATGATTTAAGCAATCCTTTTTTTATTATCTCTTTCGGTATATTAATTTTTTTCTCAATCATTTAAAAACACCTTTTGATGTATGCCAATTATGGTTAAAAGTTTGATTACTATAAATTTATTATAATTCTAAGTAAAGGCCTGACCATCGCACTGCTGTCCCACAAATAATTAGGACACACTAAAAAGCTCGAGCAACTTTTGTTAAACTGTTGTTACCACACAATA
>JALJPK010000155.1 GCA_022968985.1 Pseudomonadales bacterium
GTGATTGTGTATAGATTCTAAGCCCCGTAAAAAATTGACCATAACTGATCGGTGTATCCCCTATATACAGTTTTGATTCAAACGTATGGGAAATAATGCCCCAGTCATCGACGTATAAACGATATTGACCATGCATGAATACTGATTGTTCAAACACATTTTCATAGTGCGACACTTTTACATCTGCCCCCACTACACGTCGTTTATCCGGTCTGGAATCCGGCGCTAAAAAGTATCGAAATACAACGGTTTGTGCATCGCCTATATTCACTTTGCGTATCACTCGTTTATACGGGTTCGATAAAGCACCGTCTTCAAACATGACAAATACGGCACCGCGAAGCAACGTTTGAGCCGATACAACTTCTGTCAAACCAAGTTCGATAGTTTGATATGTGGCGTCTTTATATACACCTTCGCGATAAAACAACGCTTCGTTTTTTAGTAAACTGTAACCCAAAGTGAAAGATCGATTACGACTAGCATCTACATTTCGTAAATGCTCGACCGAGAAACCTTGGCTTAAATAATCTTCTTCTTTTGAATAGGATAAACCCGCTGTAATTTCATGTCGGGTTTGGGGCATACGCCAGGTTAATGAAGAATTAAACGAGGTGCGTTCATCATCCATTTGCATAAAATGTGTGGTATAACCCTCAGCAGTGGTCAAGCCATCACCCAAGAACCCTTGTTCATTTATGCTCATTTGTGATGCGCCTGTTTTTGCGTCCACAACAGGCGTTGCGCCACTCATTACATCAATACTGCCACTTGCACTTAATGTGTAATCAACACCAATTTCATGAGCCAACGAGAACTGCGTATAGTTGACATCCATTCTTGCATCAGACTCGTGATAACCCATATTTTGTAGAGTAACCGTACTGCCGGATGAAGCCACAACAGCTAAAGGCGCACTTATAAGCGCGCACCCAAATGACACAATTTTCACATGTGATTTTTTTATATTTGATTGTCGTTTATTTTCTTTATTACTACGCTTCATTTACTGACACCCACTACTAATTACAACCACTGTTAATTACAACCACAACCACCACCCGATACTCCTTCGCCACCTTTAGCCGCTTCTTTTGAGGTATAGACATGACCAAATAAAGCATTGTCTTTACCTAACCCCCCTGGTGCCATAGCAGGTTCAGCTAACATACTTTTGTCCCACGCTTTAACTTCACTAACAGGTATACAACTGCTGGCAAACAGACAGATTAAAATACTAAATAAAATAACCATTTTAGACTGTGTCTTCATCATCTAAGCCCTACCTGCTCACTTAAGTGCGCCAACTCTTTTTGTACAACTTGATCAACTTTTTTAATCGCACCAATATGTATGGCGATCACTTTGCCTTGGTAAACAAAATACATGGCAGGCATCCCCACTGGCGAAAATTCTTTAATTGTTTTTTGTTTATTGTCATTATAAATTCTAAATTCTAGCCCTAGTTTTTTTTGAAACTCGAGACCTTGTTTAATTTTTTTGTCGGTACAAATACCTAATAATTCGTATTTTTCGGAATCAAGTTGCATCGAATTTAATAGCGGTAATTCTTTACGACAACTCACACACCATGAGGCAAAAAAGTCGACAATGGTTATTTTATTAGGATCAATTTCTAATGTTTCTAACAAAACAGGCGACACACTGTCGCCTACTTTATAAGGGGCAGCCAAACTTGGCTGCCCCCATGTTAGAAGCAAGATAAATATTAAACCGATTTTTGCATTTAACTTTGAACCTATAATTAATGATAGATCTTTAATTAATTTCATTTTATCTTGCCTACTTTTTATTGAATATCTAATACATGAATACTACTTACACCGCTTTGATCATCATACGAATGCGTAAACAATACCTGTCCATCACCTGATAGATCACCACTTTTTGTGTAATTAATGCCCGACCAAAAATTTTCTGTTGGTGCATTCACATCGGTTATATCAAGTGACATCACACCTCGGTCAGAAGACCAAATATAAGCGGTATTATTGTTCACACTTGTAAAGTAAAAACGACCACGACCACTATCATTTACACCATCGTATTCACCATGCGCGGGATCAAATACACTTGGATTAGCCAGATCACCCCCGTTGGTTGCATTTTCTACAAAGAAAATAGTCGAAGCGAAATTACCACCCACTAACAGATCTAAATCATTGACATACTCCCAACCATAAGCGGCACCTGATAATGGCCCTGAAGACTCAGGTGCAGAATCAGTATCGGCACTAAATAGTTTCAAAAAGCGTTTTTTATCATCTGTTCTAATGTACCCCATCACTGAGAGTCCATCATTTGTTGGTGTAACCACAGGTGCACGACTGCCAACTGCTGATTGATCCGTTTGAATAGTATTAATTAAACTTAAATCTGAGCTTTGGTATGTATTGATCACATAGGTTTCTAAAGGTACTGTATCTGTTTCGTTATATCGATTAAGCGCAACACTGATCACTGACCCGTCTTGGCTAATACCCATTGGTTCGTATTTGATAACCCCCTCTAACTCAAGCTCACCTGTCCAGGTTTCACTGTCTAGATTAAAAGTTAAGATATACGTTTTTATGTCATCCATATTAATTAAAACTTGGGCCATGTTTGCGTATACAACCACTCCACCAATTTTCGCATCTGCAAAACCTTGCGGAAAAGTAAATAACTCTGATTGAGTTAATGCTGGACTCGCATAAGAGAAAACAGCTATACCAGCGCCATGATCGGCATTACCAGGCGTTAACCCTACTAATTTATTGCCTAACTCATTGGTAGAAACGTATTCAAATTCAAGATCAACAAGATCACCTGTTAACACAAATTGCGTTGAATCAAGTAACTGTGTAAGTGGGCGAATACTAATATCAAAACTTTGATTGTCATCTTCTAATGATGAACTCACTTCACCTCTGAATGAATAACTTGCTGTTACATCTAATGTGCCTGTCACAGAGTTCTCACCAATTGTCGGTCGTGTAATTTGACCTTGGTTGTCTGACCCATCAAGCACTATCGAATCTGAAATCGAATCGCTAACACTCCAATTTAAATCAATTGAACCATTTGAAACAGGAAGATTCATATCGTAAGCGACAGCATCTAAACTGTAGTCATGGTTAATACTGTCACTATCAATACCATTTAACGCTTCGCTCAATAACACATCCACCGACTTTGCTGCGGTTTCAAGAGTTGAAATATCAACAGTTGTTAATGAGCCACCTTCGTCAGAATATAATAATTCTGCTTGGCCATTTAAAGTTAAAGCACGTAGACGACCTTCGTAGGCAATATTACCAACTGCGACTGGGTACAACTCTTTGAACGACACCAATTGAATGCCACCATTTATCGAAACGGCAACCAATTCACCATCAGCACTAATTGAATGAACTGAAGAACTGATTTCTTTTGCCAAATCTATTTGGTTTATTTTGTTTAACGACTGGCCGTCAAATTGAATTAATAAATTATCACTTATGATCATAAACGTAGATGATTGTTTGGCTGATAAAATACTGGCTTTACTTAATGATGATTCAACACTGCTTACAATCGTTGTTAATTGCGTAGTGTCTCGAGTTTCAATGATTACACCATCAGAGTTGTCAGTAGCTGCAAGCACCATAACTAAAGTGTCACCGCCATTTATTAACGACCAACCTAACAATGCACTATCTACAGGAAACGCTTTTGTCTCATCTTGAATTAACATGCCATCAAAGACACGCACATAACCAGCATCGGCATCAAATGCTAATACAGAGCCATCATTAAGACTAATTACATCTTCTAAATTTGCATTAGCAATACGTGTCACTGAATCATGACGATGTGGTGCGCTAACAGAAATTTCACCGTCTTCGGTTGTTACGTTTACTTCAAAAGCAGGTATTTTTCCATCCACTAATGGCACACGAAACAGGCCAAAGGTGTCGTCACCACTTACGGTTGATTCAGGCCCTGGCACTAAAGCGTATAACACATCACCAGCTTCATTTAACCAAGCATCACTTAATGTGTGCTCACTTGCGCCTGTCACAAAATCTGCTTCAGTCGATTCAATGTGATGCCCTGCGCTCATTATCGCGGCAAAAGGTTGCGCCTCATTTGCTTGATCAATACTGTTGACGTCCATAATGGACACTTGGTTATGCCAGCGACTCACGACTAATACTTTGTCGCCCTGTACTTTAATCATATTTACGCGTTCATCACCATCTGTTGTTGTCCAGCTTCCTTTAGACTGCACGCTTAAATCTGAAATGATTTTTCTGCTTAAAGCCGTTTTTTGAGTCAGTTGTGCTTGAGTAGGCATCGCATTTTTTAATGAGCCTTGTATAACAGCTGCATCAATAACTGCTGATAAAACCACATAATCTTGGACATCTGGATAAGCCAATTTTGCAGCAACAATGCTGGCATTAAAATCATCGTAGTGCGCTTGAGTAATATTATCAGCAGTTAACGCCAGTTTTGTTTCGATGTATGTTGCGATATCATCGTCATTTGTCACGGTAGGATTAATCAACGATTCGTTATACGCAATGGTTGAAAATAACGTGACACCTTGAGCTGTGGAAGCGGCCATTAACAAACTGCCCTGTTCACCGTGAATGATCACTGGGCCTGAACCTTGTGTAACTGCGGCACTTAATGCTTCAATTTGTGTGTCGAATTCTTGAGCGGTGGATTCCATAACACAACTAGCATCTAAATTACTGTCATGACAAATTGAGAATTTAGTATTGTTATCATCGACTATTGGCTCTTCGTCTTGTGTGTTTTCCTTTGGATTACCACACGCACTGATTATGCTTGCACTCATTAATAATGTGATTAAGGTGCGTGAATTACTGTGATTAAAGTTCATGATTATTTGCCTACCCATGTGTTAGATTATTAAACTGAATGCAAATGATAATTATTATCATTAACATTTGCAACAGAATAATTACACTCCCCTTCAGCATGTCTCACATTTGGTCTGCCTCTATTTCGATTAAGCCTATAAAAACAGTACTTTACCGAAAAACTATAAATGCATATTAAATAAGCAATTCTCTAAATTAGTTAACTTATGCTCCCTATTAGCATTAGAAATAAAGAAAAATTGTTATTTACAAAAAACACAGGCATAAAAAACCGAAACACAGATCGGCTAATAATTCATTATATTGCACACAACACCTTTGTATAAAATACTGTTGCAGCTCAGCGATTTTTAGATTTTAGTTTTGAATTACTATTGTGAAAAACCACAACTTCGGACAGTACATAAAATAGACAGTCACAAAAAAGCCGATATCAATATCGGCTAATTATACAACAATGGGATTTGCGGATGGCGACTTTGGAATTTTGGAATCATGAAGTTGAAGTCAACCAGATCACCCCCAATACGTTTCATGAAGGGATTACGACCAAGGGATATTAGTTATAACTCTTGATGCTCAGTAATATCTAAAAAATCAGCTGACTGCCAATTCTCAACATCGGCACTTAAACCCTTTATAAGTTTGTTAAATTCATTGTTGTTAGAACCGTTGTTATCAAGAATTGCCGACTCCCTCCACTTCTCATTATGAGAGAGTTTTTCTCTTAAGGCCGTAGTTGCAATATCAATCCAAGTTGGCGGTGTAAAAGTAAAATTAAACGAAACAGCATCTGTCACAGCTTCGGTCATATGCCAAACGCCTCGTGGTACAAAGAGAATTGAACCCGGTTCTAATATATATTCAGTACAATCTGCGGGGAATGATTCTGGGAATTCTTTAGTACTATAACCTTCTAGTTCATGGTCAACAGGGTGCCCGATCACATGACGAGTCATTGGATTATTAATGGTATTATTTTTTGCTAGCCACCATTTTTTTGTTCCTGATAATTGAATAACAAAATTAAAATTCTGATCGAAGTGAGGGGCATTGCCTTTCCCTGCTGGTGTTGCGTAGACTAAATTTCTAACAAAGCTCAACTCAGAGAAACCAATTTCCTTTCTAATTTGCTGATTCCACATGTCAAACTCAGGAATCATTCTATTGACGTCATTAAACAGAATGCAACTTCCATTGTTATATTCATGCAGAGCGTCTTCTGGAGACACTGAGCTCTTTGAAATCTCATCTGCAATCTCTGAGTTAAATACATCAACAGTATCAAGCCAACAGGCCGCAAGGTTTCCAACAGAATCAAGAAATGGCAGACTCATTAAATCTTTAAGGGATTCTGAATTACCATGGGATATAAAAGGTGTTCGAGACTTGAGTAACTTTAAAAATTCTTCGGTTGTATGATCGCCAATAAGTGACTTTAGATTGATTTGGGTATTGCTCATATTTAATTCGTGTAATTGAATGGTGGATGATGTGTACTATCTCATGAAATAAACAATATGAATATATCTACTCGCTCAGTTCTCCTTTAATTAAGACACCCAGACTAACTTAATTTTTTCACAGGGTAGAAATAGGCACTTATTTTTAATTAAATAGAATTAGTTTATCGAAGATAGGTGTTTTTTAATGAAGTAATGACCTAAATTTTCATTCTGACAAAGTTAAATATTATTGATAACTTAATTGATAACTTAATTGATGAACATTTTATTTATCAAAATAGAATTCACAATTTGATAAATCCAACGCTCGTTTACGACTAAATTCCTTAAATTTTGCCACTATTGATTTTGCTCCGCCTACAATCCCTTTAAACTTTGACTCAAAACCTGACGTGATTTGCACCCATTTTTCCGGATCTAAATTTAATCTCTGGATTAACTCAGGTACGTCAGAATCTATTTTCCCAGATTTGCCTTTTCTTGTTTGGCGCCCTGTCCATTCCACCAATTCAATGTAACTGCTTAATCGACAGGGAATACCTTTTGGCATATTCAGTTTTTCTTGACCTGCAAAGTTCAATAAACTTTCAACTTGTTCATCCAATTCATTAGGACTTTCAGATTTAACCGCTTTTTCAATGCGTTTTTTAATACTTGTAAAATTAGAGGTTTCGGGTGTTTGTTCCATACTTGCTACTCTTTCAATATCGAAAAAGAGGGGGTTTAAATCCACATAAACCATGCAGGCTAACAAAGCTTTTTCATCCAGTAATGCCTGTGATTTAAATCTACCTTCCCAAAACCGACCGGTGCAGTTATCTACAAAATTCGCAGCGCGCGCTAATGGCTCATTAATATTTCTCATGAACCAACCTAAATCTATTAACCGTTTTCGATATTCTGTTATTTTGTCTTGAACGGCTACTAATTCAACTTCCGATAGATTTTTACCTTCCTCAAATTTTCTAGTCAATACCATGCCATTGTAGAGTTCATGCCATCTAACAACCACGTCTAAGTCGGTTAACACGTCAGACTCTGCTTTATCCATGAAAAGCACAAGATGATAATGGTTTGACATAATGGCATAGGATGCAATTTTAATATTAAAAATTTTAGGTAATTCTTCCAATCGCGCCTCTAACCAAACTCGCCTATGACTGTAATCTTTCTTCGAGACATTATCGATACCCATGATGAAACTTCTGCGGCAACACCTACAAATAATGTGATAATACGGGGTTGCTTCTAATGAAACTAAGTTTTTTCTGGCTGTTGGCATTATGGATAAAGCCCTGTATGACTGGTTACCTATACAGTATATTATTTTATCTATAAAGTGCCTTTTATATAATGTGTCGTTTTGTGATCCAAATAACTGAAGTGGACTAAAATCCGAAAAGACCAATATTTTGGAATATTGGTCAAAAAAAAGGCCAATCCTTTTAGGATTAGCCCAGGTTTTACCGTGGATGTCTCAATTAGTTCTTTTATGCTATTAATCGCTGGGAACATCCCTTTAATTTAATGCGATTAATTTCTTTTTTCTTTTATTAAGTCAGGGCGTGCCCTGACCAACATTTATTTATTCTGCTAATTCGAATTGATCAAACCCATAAATCAAATACGCTTCGCCAGTGCGATATATACCTTTAGATTCTGGTCTTTTAGATCCTGTAACAAAATCATTCAAACCATCCCCATTCACATCACCTACAGCAGCCAAACCATCACCAAAATAATCACCTGCATTGATGCCTGTAAAACTAAAACCCTGCTGCGAGGTCATCTCATTTAAGTTCATAGTTGCGGGCCAAATTTGTGCTTGCCCAAATACTACAAACACTTGCCCAACTTCAGACAAAGAATTAATTTCAGATTTCCTTGAATTGATTAATACATCATCGATGCCGTCACCATTAAAGTCACCTAGGCTTTCAACTTTCAGTCCGGTTTGATCTCCTACTGCCCCCCCCATTAAAACCATTCCCTTGTCGCCGTTTAATTTGGTGATATCAATACTGCTAGACCAAGGTTGAGAAGAACCAAATAATACATAAACTCGACCCACACGAGTAGAGATATCATGCGAAAAATTGATAAGTAAATCATCTATACCGTCTTGATTCAAATCGGCCGATACTGTTTTAATACCAGTTGAATCGCCATATAATTCTTCTTGCATAACAAACCCATTTTCTCCGTCAAGTGACATAACATTCAAGGTTTCACCTTCTAAATTAGTTTGACCAAAAAATACAGAGACACCAAAGTCACTTTCATTTATCTTTGAATAAACTGAAAAATCATCTACACCATCACCATTCAAATCTCCAGCTTCACTGATGTAATAGGCTTTAGCAATTGTCAAGCTATAGTCAGAAATGGCGGCTACATCTTCAATATCTAAAGTATTTGGCCAAGACTCATTCCCAAAAAACACATGAACAACACTTCCATCTTGAAAACCAAAATCATCAATCCCATCACCATTAACATCACCCAACGCTGAAACTAATTTACTTAAGTCAGTTACGCCCACATTAAAATTAGTTAAGGTAAAACCTTTATCACCTGTAATGCTTGATAAATCTAAATCCGCATCCCACAGGCCTTCGTGTCCAAATACTATGTAAGCGATACCCGTTTTAGTTGAGAATATAAAATCATCAATCCCATCGCCGTTAATATCATTTAGATTCGAAATATGACGACCAATTGTTTCAGATGCAGCCAGACCGGTTATTTCAAATCCATTTGTGCCATCTAAACGATCATCCACTGAAAAATCTAAATTATTTTTCCATTTATCTGGGCTACCAAAAAACACATACACTTTACCAACAAAACTTTGCCCATCAATGGTTTGACCAAATGCAGATTGCGCGTAATCATAAAAGCCATCACTATTGATATCACCAAGCCCAGTCATTCTTTCGCCTAAAATCGATAATTCGGATTCACCTACTAATTTATACCCGTTTAACCCGTTAATATCTGAAGAATTAAACGTTGTGATACCTACTTGGTCTTGATCACAAACGGCATCGTTATCTACATCTGTCCAGCATGTTTCATCTTCTGGAAAGTGATCGGAGTTATCACCCACACCGTCATTATCAGAATCTAACCATTCACCGATTAAATATTGAAAGGCATCCAGCTCGTCATTCACTGTGTCGTTATCATCATCAAGATCGGCATTATCACCCATACCATCCCCATCAAAATCCAACCATTCTGTTGAATCTAATGGAAATACATCTTCATCATCATTTACAGAATCGTTATCATCATCTAAATCAGTTGAATTTGGTTCAAAGTCTGAATCGGTATCTAACGGTTTTGAATCGGCATCAAGGGGGTCACTTAGCTCAGCGTCTTCTACTAAATCGGAATAGCCATCATTGTCATCATCAGGATCCGTTGAATTTGGCTTAAAATCACCATCGGTATCTAACGGTCGACTGGCTTCGTATAGTGGATCTGATCCTTCTTCAAGTTCAATTACATCGGAATAACCATCGTTGTCATCGTCTAAATCTAAT
>JALJPK010000156.1 GCA_022968985.1 Pseudomonadales bacterium
CATACATTAAACGGTTCTTGTTTAGCAGTAGGTCGTAAGTTTGTGGCTATCTTAGAATACTACCAACAAGCCGATGGCACAATTTTAGTTCCAGAAGTTTTACAGCCTTATATGGGTGGCCTGAAGGTTTTATAAACAATACTAGAAAATTCAATTAAAAATAAGATCACTTAGGTGGTCTTTTTTTTGATTTAATTTTTATGGGTGTCTATATGTTATGATACAATAGTGCGCAGTGATGAGTTTGTTTTGGATGACGAGCTTATTTTAAATAACGTAAATTAAATAGGAATGTAGTATGAAGTTAGTTGTTGTGTTTTTAACTCTTTTGTCGGTGGTAAGTTTATCTCAATCTAAAGGTGTGTATTATAAACAAGGGGTTACAATTTTACCGGAAGCTTCCGCGGTCACTGATTATGTAGGTGGTGGTATCGAATTTGATTTTAAAGAAAAATCATATAGTTTTGATATTTCGTACGCATCGGGTACTAATTTAGACGGAGTCCTTTTGAATGGTGGGTCTGACAAAATTGATATAAATGAAGATGGGGTGATTAGAGGATTACACGGTTACACTTCACTATCAATTTCGTTATTACGTAATTTTGATTTTAAATTATTTAATACAGATATGCAGTACTCGTTGGGTGCCGGCTGGGTATTTGGGAATCGTATTGGATGGACAACAATATATAATATAGAGTCTGTTTCTGAAGATGAATTTCAGGGGCCTATGATAAACTCTGCTCACTCATATTTTACAATTCAGTCAAGATTAGATATTGAAATAATTGAGCTTGATTTTTTCAAAATTGATTTCTTTGTTTCAATTCCTCCTTCATATAATCCTCAAGATGGGCTATCGTATTTTGCTGGATTAAAGATCAAAAGCGTACATTAAAATGAAATTTTTAATTGGTTTTATTTTGATGGTTTTTTGTAATCAGGGTTTAGTCGCTAAGCAACAGTTTGAAAAAATATATCACGGGGAAAAAGTAGAAGAGTATTTTCCGTGGATGGTGAGTTTACAAAAAGAAGACAAGCATAGTTGTGGGGGAATTGTAATCGGTTCTCGTGTCATTCTTACTGCAGCTCATTGCGCAGAGTTATTTGATCGAGTTGTATTTGGGGAGAAATTGTCTAACCCAGATCGTATAATAAAGCTAGTAGATGGTTTAGATGAAATTGTTGTTCATTATGCATATCGTTCAGATGTGAGCGAGCATGATTTAGCTGCAGTTATTTTACATGAGTCCATTGAATTAACTGAATATGCTCAAATAAAACAAAATACGGTAATAGACGATGATTTTGTTTATGTAATGGGTTGGGGATTTACTGAGATAAATGAATTATCTGACACCTTATTAAAAACAGAAATGAAATTGTTAGATCATGACTCGTGTATTGCACAATTTCCATTTTATGAATCTTCAGATACTGTCAAAATATTTGAACAATATGCAATTTGTGCTTGGCATGAAACCAATGATAGTTGCGCTGGAGATTCAGGCGGACCACTATTTGACAGCGAAAATAAAATTATAGGGCTAGTTAGTTTTGGTTGGGAATGTGGCTCTTCAAAACCGAGTGTTTATACTAAACTTGAAAGTTATACGAAATGGATTTCAGATATTTTATATTTATATGACAATAAGGTTTCAATAATAGCGCCCGTAATTTCACCTCCGTTACAATATGGGCAAAAAATAGAAGTACCATTTGCTGTTAAGTCTTTGAGTGACGATCATAACTATATTAATAATGAATTAATTTCTAAGGATGAATATAAAGTTATTCATTCAGAAATTACGGTAGATTACCTAGTTGATAATGAGATTTTAATGAAACTTAATGTTGATGGTGTTGATGTTGAATTTAAATATAATTTTGAGAAATTTCATCTAGTTGAAAGTGGAAATTATTTATATAATTATTTTAACTCAGTAGATAATATATATACTACATTTGAGCATGATATATTAACAGATCAATGGAATGGGAAAGGTAATCAAGAGTCTTCACTTTTAGTACTGGGTGATCAATCTGAAATTAATTTAAAGCACGCAAGCTCTCATGCAATAATTCTCGAAATATCAAAACCTAAGACAATTACTTGGCAAATTGCAGTAGCAACGGCATCAAATGATCAATTTAGAATAAAGTTGGATGGGGAAAGAATTGATGAATTTTCGTTAAGTTGGAATAGAGGCGAGTTTGTAAAACACGGTTTATTTATTCCAGCTGGTAAACATAAAATTGAATTGGGGTATTATAAAGATGAATCAGGATCGCTATTTAGTGATTCAATTGCTTTAAAAGATATTAACATCAAGGATGGTAATATTTTACCTGTTGATAGTGAGCAATATGCTGTTTTTTATAAAAGCCCAACAGACATTATTGTTAATAAAACAGAAGACATAAAGGTGTTGAGAGAAAATGAGTTTGAATCAAAATCAGGGATGTTTAACATTTTATTTCTAATGATGCTTATATCGACTCTCATTTTTCGAGTATTTAGAATTAACACTCGAAAATTGGCTTAAACAGCTAAATTTGCTAAAATCATTGTATTATTTAATTCAGTGATTTTTTTATGCCTCAATCATACATTCCATTATCCATCAGCCTTAAAGACCAGCCCAGCTTAGTTGTTGGTGCAGGCAATATTGCTACTAGCCGAATTGAAAAATTAATTGAAGCAGGCAGTATTGTTACCGTTATTTCAGATCAAGTAGATCCACGTATAACGCAAATGGTCAAAAATCAAAAGACTCAAATCAAAGTTATTCAGAAAAAATACGAGTCGATAGACTTATCTGAATTCAAAATCGTTATTATTGCCACCAATAACGATCAAGCCAATCAAAGCGCTTTAAGCGATGCTAAAAAAGCGGGTTGTTTAATTAATAGTGCATTTGATGGGTTACAAGGTGATGTGATTTTTCCTGCGGTGATAAAACGTGGTTTATTTCAATTAGCACTTACAAGTCAAGGTGTGACACCCACACTTACTCGTTTATTACGTGGTTGGATCGAAGCGCGTTTGCCTTTTGGTATTGAAAATTTAGCAAACTTTGCCAGTGAAAACGCAGGCACTATTAAAAAACGATTTAAAACCCAGCAACGTAAGTTTTTTTGGCAGTCATTGTTTCATGGTATAGCAGGTCAAAAATTAATGGACGGTGACAAGTTGTCATTAAGCGACGTTGAAGACTTAATTGAAAACGCAGAGGCACATACGCAAAAAGGTGAAGTGTATTTAGTTGGCGCAGGCCCAGGTGATCCTGAGTTATTAACCTTTAAAGCGCTGCGTTTAATACAACAGTCGGATGTGGTGCTTTATGATCGTTTAGTGTCACAAGAGATTCTAAACTTAATACCTGCAGACGCTAAAAAAATCAACGTAGGTAAAGAGCGTGACAAACATTTAGTACCACAGGGGGACATCAATCAACTATTGGCTGACGAAGCTAGAAAAGGCCAACGTGTACTTCGCTTAAAAGGTGGGGACCCGTTTATATTTGGTCGTGGTGGCGAAGAAATAGAATTGTTGTTTGATCAAGGTATTCCGTTTCAAGTGGTACCCGGTATTACAGCAGGCGCAGGTTGTTCAAGTTATGCAGGTATCCCACTAACCCATCGTGATTATTCACAGTCGGTTCGATTTATTACAGGCCACTTAAAAAATGGCACATCAGATTTACCATGGCATGAATATCAATATGGCAACCAAACATTGGTTTTTTATATGGGGTTAAAATCATTAAGAGTGATTTGTGAACAGTTGATACTTGCAGGTAAACCTAAAGAGACACCTATCGCATTAATTCAAAAAGGCACCACTAAAGATCAAAAAGTTTGGACCGGTGTTTTAGAATCGATGGCGGATCAAATTGAAAATGAAGAAATCCATGCCCCCACTTTGATTATTATCGGTGAAGTGGTAAAACTACGTGAGAAGTTAGCTTGGTGTGGTTAGAATTTATTAGAAAAATACCTGTTCTTTTATTACAGCGCTGCATTAATTCAAAAATGCATCATTAATAAAGATCAAAAAGTTTGGACAGGTGTTTTAGAATCGATGGCGGATCAAATTGAAAATGAAGAAATTCATGCCCCCACTTTGATTATTATCGCTGAAGTGGTGAAACTACGTGAGAAGTTAGCTTGGTGTGGATAGTTTTTATTAGATAAAAAAGTGGGTTCTTACGATAGTGAATACATTTAGTTTAAATGGCACTGGGTCCCCGACATAGAAACCGTCGAGGAAAACGAGATTTAAAAATAGTTCGTGTTCTAAACCCCGTCATTCTCGACATCTTTACCGTCGTGAATCCAGCGACTTTGTAGTTAGAGTTAGCCGGACGCGGTAGATTCGGGATTTCGCGACTTTTTTATTGAACTTACTTAATTGTCATCTATTCTTCACGAAAACAAATACTAAGGATGAAAATGAAACAACCCGCTATTTACATCATGACAAATAAACGAAATGGCACCCTATACACAGGTGTAACTGGTAATTTAATTCAGCGGATATGGCAGCATAAAAATGATGTAATACAAGGGTTTAGTAAAAAATATCAAACACACAATTTGGTATATTTTGAAATGATCGAAAATTTTGAATCGGCGATCACAAGAGAGAAACAAATTAAAAAATATTCACGAAAAAGAAAAATGGAATTGATAGAAAAGAGTAATCCGTATTGGAAAGATTTGTATGGTGACATTATTTAGTATTAACGGCGCTGGATCCCCGACATAGAAACCGTCGAGGAAAACGAAATTGAAAAGCGGTTAGCGTTCTAAGTTTCGTCATTCTCGACATTTATATCGTTGCTTACATAGATTTAGATAAGTGGCGTTAGCAGGACGCGGTAGCTTCGGTAATCCAGCACCTTTGCTCAAACACCTACTGATAAATCGGTAACTCCCTTAACTCTTTATTTATCAACATAACTTGTTTGTCTTGATCTTGTTTATTGGGGGCGTCAATGCCGTCTTCAAATAACTCATCTTCTAACGTTAACTTACTTTCACTGATTTTATTTATAAATGTTAACTGCTCAAAGTTTTTAATTTTATTACTTAATACTTGAGAGAATAAAATGCCAGATTGATTGGCCATTACATCGCTGTAACTAAATTTTGTGGCGCGGGTGGTTGCGTCTTTATTTTCTTTGTATTCGCCTATTAAGTATGAAAACTGATTGCCACCTATTTGTTGTAAATAGGCTGAAAATACAAAGTGTTTGGCTAAATCATAGCGGTTTTGTAATGTCAGTTTTACTAGTGGCGCTTGTAAATTCAAATTCAAATATTTATTGGCCCTATTATGATCCACACTTGCAAATAAAACAGACCAAAAAATAATTTGTTCGTTGGCTGCTTCAAAGTTGTTTAAGTAACTAATCAATTCAAGCATAGCGTCTTGTAGTTTAACTTTACGCTCTCCTTTTTCTTTTAAGTTTTTTTGTAAAGTTTGATAAGCCAGTTCAATTTTTTGCTCGATGATTAAATCAGGTTGTAAAAACTTTTCAGAAAATAGATCGCTCCATGTGTATGCAATAATTAACTTGTTTTCTTTGATCGTTAGTTTGATGTTTGTATTGTTTATGACTTGATCTAACTGTTGCTCGATTAAAATTTGAGATAACTTGTTGTTAGTTAAAGCGATTAAAAAATCAGGTAATTTATGGCCTTTGATGAAACTTGGTTGGATAGGTGTGTTGTAATTGTTTAATTTAATGGATGTATTAACAGGAAAAAAACGTTTACTGAATTTTAAATCAATAATATGTTCAACTTTGATATCTATATTTTGTCCATTAAAAACTATGCTGGATCGGCTGCCGGGGTTTTTAAGTGTTTGCAAAAACGTCAGAGCACTATTTAAATCATTTAAACTAAATTCAATAAAATAAGTTTGTCCATTTAAATGCGATCGCTGTTTGATTGTATTAACGTATTGGCTCATTTTTAACGTTTGTTTAAAATCTAACGTTTGTTTTTCTAGGTTTGTTTTGGGGGTGCTAAAATAAAAAACCGCTGCCATTAATAGTATGAAAATAAAAACACATAAATAAATAATTCGTTTTAAATACTTCGTCAGCAGTTTAATCATGTTTAGTTGTTCTCTTTAGTTGTCTGGTTAGCCGGGTCAAATTTCCAGTCGCCACTTTTTCCACCACTTTTTTCTAATACACATATTTGTTCGATGATCATGGTTTTATCAACGGCTTTACACATATCGTAAATGGTTAGCGCTGCAATGTTAACTGCGCATAATGCTTCCATTTCTACGCCAGTTTGTGAGGCGATTTTACAAGTGGCGTATAGCTTTATTGATTTGTTTTTGTCATCTAACTCAATATCAACTGTTACTTTAGTTAGCATAATTGGGTGACATAATGGAATTAAATCGGAGCATTTTTTAGAGGCCTGAATGCCCGCAATACGTGCAATAGCTAATACGTCGCCTTTTTTATGGCCGCCATTTTTAATTAAATCAAATGTGTTTGCTTGCATACGAATAACAGCTTGCGCAGTAGCTTCTCGTGTTGTTACGGGTTTGTCGCTCACATCTACCATGTGTGCTTGGCCTTTTTCATTTAAGTGTGTCAGTTTCATGTATGGCCGCCATTTTTAATTAAATCAAATGTGTTTGCTTGTATACGTATCACAGCTTGAGCAGTAGCTTCGCGTGTTGTTATGGGTTTGTCGCTTACATCGACCATGTGCGCTTAGCCTTTTTCATTTAAGTGGGTTAATTTCATGATTCGTATATCGCATTTAAAGTTCGTTGCAGGCCACGGCGCCAGGGTAATTGTTTGATACCAAAGTTATGTAAAAGTTTGGTGCAATTTAAATTGGCGTGTTTGCTATGAGTGAGTTTGGCTAATTCTGGGTCAGATGCTTGTACTTGTTCGGTAATAATTGAATCGTATTTTTTTGATCCATTTATAATCGCTTTGGAAAATTCTAAGAAACTCGTTTTGTCAGATCCCCCATAATGATAAATTCCCCAAAGGGCAATATCGGCTTGGCAATCTAATTGGAGTAACATTGCAATAATTACTCTGGCACAGTCTTCATTGTGTGTTGGGTTAAAATGATGGCCGTCAGAAAAATAAAGTGTCTTGTTATCTTTTGCTAAATCTAAAACGTTGTTTAATAGATTATTTCCATGTTCACTAAATATCATTCCGGTGCGTAATATAATGGCGTTAGCACCCACCTGCATTATTTTTTGCTCGGCTTTATATTTAGTGACACCGATATGATTGATTGGGTTAGGTTGGTCTAACTCTGTGTATGCTGATTCTTTTTCACCATCAAATACTTGATCGGTTGATAATTGTATTAATACTTTGTCGGTGCGTACACATAGTTTTGCGATGTTTTCGCAGGCTAATGTATTGACGTCATTGGCCTGTTTGGCATGGTTTTCAACATATTCCATGTCGTTAATGCTGGCGCAATTAATGACAAATAATGCGTCTGAGTCAGTAATAACAGACTCAAGGGCATAAACATCAGTAATGTCTAATTTATGAATTAACGGTAATTCTGGATTAATATCGTACGCTTGGAAAAAAATACTGCGTTCTGTAAATTGTTGTATTAACGCACGGCCTACTTGGCCGTGAGCGCCTAAAATAATGACATTCATGTTACCAGCTCCCAGTATTTTGCATCGAAGCCCAAGGCTCACAGACTTCTAATCTGTCACCTTTTTGCAATATTTCAATTGAAATACCATCGGGACACTTAACAAACGCCATGTAACCATCACGTGGTGGGCGCAAAATAGTCACCCCGTTGTCTTGTAAGTTTTGACAAAATTCATAGATGTCGTCTACTTGATAGGCTAAATGCCCAAAGTTACGTCCATTCGTATAAGGCTGTGTTTCGTCCCAGTTATAAGTTAATTCAATAGCTGGTGTGCCTGTAAGCTCGTCGGTGGCTAGAAATATTAACGAAAAACGACCCTTTTCAGAGTCTTTTCGCCTAATTTGTTTTAAGCCTAAAAGCTCACAATAAAAATGTAAGGATGCTTCAAGGTCAAGAACACGAATCATACTATGTAAAAATTTCATAGGGGTCTTTATTGGATGTAAAAACACCATAATACTCCGCTTATAAAAAAATTCTAGACTCAACGGGCAGTCAATCTATAATAAGGGCAACTTTATGATTATTCAGTGTTTTGAATAGTTATCCTTTTTTATATAAAGCGTTTATTAAGGCAGACCGATGACTCAGACAAAAAGCAACGATTGGTGGCGTGGTGCGGTAATTTATCAAGTTTACCCACGCAGTTATTCAGACAGCACCGGCTCAGGTGTTGGTGATTTAAAAGGGATTACCGACAAACTTGAATATATTGCAAGTTTGGGTGTGGATGCAGTTTGGGTTTCACCGTTTTTTACTTCACCAATGAAAGACTTTGGTTACGACATTTCAGATTATTGTGATGTTGACCCAATTTTTGGCAACTTAGCGGATTTTGATGCATTAATTGCTAAAGCGCATTCGTTGAATTTAAAAATAATGATCGATTTGGTATTAAGCCATTGTTCAGACGAACACCAATGGTTTAAAGAGTCGCGTGCAAGTGACAATAATGACAAAGCCGATTGGTTTGTTTGGGCCGACGCAAATGACGACGGTAGTGTGCCTTGTAACTGGCAGTCAGTGTTTGGTGGTGCTGCGTGGACTTGGGATTCACGTCGTAAACAATATTATTTACATAATTTTTTAACGAGCCAGCCCGATTTAAACTTCCACAATCCAGAAGTACAACAAGCCTCGTTAGATACTGCTGAGTTTTGGCTAAAACGTGGTGTTGATGGATTCAGATTAGATGCGGTGAACTTTTATTTTCACGATCAGCGTTTACGTAACAACCCAGCACGAGTTGAAATCACAGAAGGTGCAATTGGTGTGCGTCCTGATAATCCATACGGATTTCAAATGCACAAATACGATAAAAGCCAACCACAAAATGTACGTTTTTTAGAAAAATTCAGAACATTGTTGGATCGATATCCAGGAAGCGCAACAGTAGGTGAAATTGGTTGTGACAATTCAATTGAAACCATGGCGGCTTACACTAGTGGTGGCAATAAATTAAATATGGCGTATTCGTTTGATTTATTAACCGAAGAAAAAGGCGCTGAATTTTTAAAAACCACCATCTTAAAACACCAAGAAAAATTATTAGACGGCTGGCCATGTTGGTCAACGGGGAATCACGATGTACCAAGAGTGATGACACGTTGGGCTGATAAAGGCACACCTGAAAAAGAAACCGATTACGATGCCAATACACAAAACGATATCAAACGAGGTGTGGCTTATTTAGCCAGCACAACCTTAGCGCGTGGTTCGGTCTGTTTATATCAAGGTGAAGAGTTAGGTTTAACCGAAGCTAAATTACAATATGAAGATTTAGTTGATCCTTATGGCATCACTTTTTGGCCAGAATACCAAGGCCGTGATGGCTGTCGTACACCTATGCCATGGAATGATTCAAACGAACACGGTGGGTTTAGCGAAACTAAACCATGGTTACCAGTTGCTAAAAGTCACGTAAAAAACAGTGTGGCGAATTTAGAAAAACAGCCTAATGCTATATTACATCACTATCGTGATATTTTAAATTGGCGTAAACAGCATGACGTATTATTAGATGGCGACATGGACTTTTTAGACGCACCCAAAGATGTATTGTATTTTATGCGTAATAACGAAAATCAAACATTGTTATGTGCAATT
>JALJPK010000157.1 GCA_022968985.1 Pseudomonadales bacterium
CGAATGGTCTAGGGTTGACACAGATACTACAGCTAAATACCCTATTGCTATTTGGTTTAATGGCACACATGAAGGTGATGAGATAACAGGTAAGACTAATGTTATTGTTATTGATAAAAACTCAAAAGTACTACACAGCGAATTAGTAGCTGAAGTAACTGATGAGCCTAACTATGAAGCAGCATTAGCTGTTTTAAAATAATTCTGCTTGTTTTAGGTTAATTTATTTTTATATCAAGGCTGCTGTTGCAGCCTTTTTTTTGCCTGTGGTTTTGTTCGTAGTTTTGTCCGTAGTTATGCCTTTTTTATTTAAAAATCTTAAATTTCTTTTCTTAGACTATCCCTGCTAAAATGTTGTTTTTAATCTAATAACCCCGTCTTTTATGAATTTTTCGATCATCATTCCCGCTCGTTATGCTTCCACTCGTTTTCCTGGAAAACCTCTTGTTTCACTTAATGGTAAAACCATGCTGCAACGAGTTTACGAACAATGTATTCAGGTAGGAGCAATTAATGTATTTATCGCTACCGACGATCAGCGTATTTTTGATCATGCCAGTGAATACTGCAAAAATGTATTGATGACACGTAATGACCATGTAAGTGGAACTGATCGACTACAAGAATGTGTGACCCAAATAGGCTTAGACGACGATCATATATTGGTGAATGTTCAAGGTGACGAGCCATTTATTGCTGTTGAAAATATCATTCAAGTGGCTAAATTGTTAGAGCAACAACCCGATTGTGGAATGGCAACACTTTACGAAAATATAGAAAAACTAGAAGATTTTCTGAACCCAAATGTAGTAAAGGTTGTCAGTAGTGTTAATCGTGCACATTATTTTTCAAGGGCTTGTATACCGTTTGACCGCGATGCTTTTAAACATGGTATCACCCAATTACCGACAAGTGGTGCTAAACGCCATGTCGGTATTTATGCGTATCGTAAACATGCATTGGATCTTTTTGTAAAATTTGATCAATCTATCCATGAAAAAACAGAAAGCCTAGAGCAGTTAAGGTTTTTAGACAACCAAATTGGTATTGCGATTGATTTAGCCAAACATTCCTCTATGCCTGGTATCGATACACCAGAAGATGTGCAATGGGCTTTAGCATATTTAAATGGCGAACTTAAACAATAAGGTATTATCATGCATAAAAAAATACTATTTGTCTGTCTTGGAAATATCTGTCGTTCACCTACCGCACAAGCAGTATTTGAAAAAACGATATCAGATAAAAACTTACCAGTAGAGTGTGACAGCGCAGGCACGGCTGCTTACCATATAGGTAAAGCGCCGGATAAACGCTCGATAGCGGCCGCTAAAAAACGCAGTGTCGACTTAAGTTCATTACGCGCTCGCCAAGCAATTACAGATGACTTCTACGAGTTTGATTACATTTTTGCCATGGACAAACATAATTTGGCCGACTTAAAAGACATTCAGCCTGAAGGTGCAAAAGCACAATTACTGCTTTTTTTAGAACCGGTTAATTGTAAACAAAATGAAATGCCCGATCCTTATTATGGTGAACAAGACGGTTTTGAAATTGTTTTGGATTTATGTCATCAAGCAAGTGATTATTGGATAAAACAAATTGTATGAATGAAATAATCAATCAACCTGAATTTGTAAAAAACGATGTGGATTTACAGCTATTAAATACGATGGCTTGCCCAAGTGTTGCTCAGTTTTTTTGCACAATATTAAATGTTGAACAATTAAAGTTGGCTTTTGAATGGGCAAAACAAAATAACTTAAACACTCATATATTAGGTGAGGGCAGTAATTTATTATTGGCAAATAAAATTGCTGGGCTGGTTATTAATATTAAAATAACTGGGTTAGTTATTAACCAATCAAATCAAGAGCATTGTATTATTACAATCGGTGCCGGTGAAAACTGGCATAACAGCGTGATTAAATTGAGTGAAAAAAACCTAAACGGTTTAGAAAACTTAAGTTTTATTCCTGGCAGTGTAGGTGCGTCTCCTGTACAAAATATTGGGGCTTATGGGGTTGAAGTAGGGGATTTAATTCAAAGTGTTGAATATTTTGATCCACAAACCAATACAGTGACTCAAATAAAAAATACAAACTGTGACTTTTCTTACCGAGACAGTATTTTTAAATCAGGTGAGTTACAACAGGTTGTGATTTTAACAGTCACGTTTAAGTTGTCGAATAAATTTGATCCTGTTAACACTTATGCAGGTTTACCTAAAGAGGTAAGCACTTCGAAAAACTGGATCGAATATATAGGCAAAATACGTTGGTCAAAACTGCCTAATCCTATTGATGTACCCAATGCTGGCAGTTTTTTTAAAAACCCGATTGTCACTAAACACGAGTTTAAGCAAATTAAACAACAACATAACAATATTGTCTCGTTTGATTTGGGTGATAACGTAAAAATTCCAGCGGCTTGGTTGATTGATCAATTAGGTTTTAAAGGCCAGATTAATTCAGACGGTATAGGTTGTTATAAAAACCAAGCATTAGTGCTTGTTAATACTAAAAAACAATCACGCGATAAAATACTCGATAAAGCCATTGAGATTCAAAAATCGGTCAAACAACACTTTAATATTAAATTAGAAATTGAACCACAATTATTAGGTTAAAACCCTAATGATTTGAGATATAACTAGAAAGATAACTAGAGAGAATACAAAAGAGATGACTAAAAAACTCGCAATTATTGGTGGCACGGGTTTAACCCAAATGCCACAATTAAAGAAATTAACCAAGCATCAAATCAATACACCATTTGGTGATGCTGTGCTTAATACGGGTTTAATAGACAATAATGAGGTTGTGTTTTTAGCACGCCACGGACATCCACATAAATTAGCGCCACACAAAGTTAATTATCGAGCGAATATTTGGGCGTTAAAACAATTAGCTGTCACCGATATTATTGCAGTGAATGCAGTAGGGGGCATTACAGATAAAATGCAAGCAGGTGTGATTTGTGTGCCTAATCAAATTATTGATTATAGTTATGGGCGCGAACACACATTTTTTGATGGCACAGATGAGAAATTTCCACTTAAACATATCGATTTTACTTATCCATACACTCAATCTCTACGTGAAATACTGTTAAAAGATCAAAACAACTTAATTGATTTTGCAGTATATGGTGCCACTCAAGGCCCAAGATTAGAGAGTATTGCTGAAATTAATAAACTAGAAAAAGATGGTTGCGACATAGTGGGTATGACAGGTATGCCTGAAGCTAGTTTGGCGCGTGAAGTTGATTTAAATTATGCCTGTCTGGCATTGGTGGTGAATCCTGCAGCGGGTAAAAGTGATGAGCTTATTACTATGGATCAAATATACCAAGTATTAAACGATGGTATAGAACAAGTCTGCGCCATCATTGTAGATGCATCCAATAAGTTTTACTCTAATTAAATATCTCGATATTTCATAATACAAAGGCGTTAGTAACAACGTTTTTGTAGCCGCTTCAAATAAGTACTACGTCAATTAAGTTTTGGTTTAATTAAGTTCTACGCTAATTCATAATGAAAAGGTGTTAATAAAAGAGTCTTTAATTTTTTAATGTCGTCAGTGTCGATGCAGTGTAATTTTGCCATTAACGCTTCCATAGTCATGTTTTTTGCCCCAAGCACATTATAATTGCCTAACCAATTACCAGCTGCATAAATATTCATGTCGACCTCAGAATAAAAACACTGTGAATGGTTAATTACCACTGCATTTTTTTGGATCGCTTTAAGTAAAAAATCTTCAAGTTTTGGGTGTTTGGGTAAATTACCCGCACCATAACTTTTAAATATATAAATTAGTCCGCTTTGTGGGGTGGGTAGCTGGTTAAAATCAAAACTAGGATGAATCCAAATCAGTTGAATGTTTTTAATATTTAACTCACGCATCATGGTTAATGCAGAAATACTTTGAGTTAATACAGCGGTTGTACAATTTTGTGCAAAACCATTAAATGTTTGTGTATCCACTTTACTTGTTTTCTCAGCCTGTAATAACTGATTATTAAACGCGATGGCTATCCCCATTTGTTGTATTAACCTGTCATCAATTTGCTTGATAGCAAACTGCACATTTGCGATAGCGTCATTTCCATCTTGTGTTAGTGGTAACTGCGAGCCAGTAATGATGATAGGAAGGGAGGTGGACGCAAAATAAAAACGCAAACTAGAGGCGAAATACGCCATAGTATCGGTGCCATGGGTAATAATAACCCCACGATAATCATTGTGATTATCCATTATATATTGTGCGCATTGGTACCAATAAACATTGTTTGCTTGGCTTGAATCTATTAATTCAAACGGCTCTTTATAAACAAAGTTTAATCTCTGATGATGTTTATTTAAAAAATCGGGTAATACCTGTGAATCTGGTATTAATCCAGACTCGCTAGGACACATACAAATGGTGCCACCCAGGTTCAATATCAATATCGGTTTCATATATGTTCTTCATTAAAATCAGATTGGCTAGAACACATACAAATGGTGTCTCTTAAGGTTAAAATCAATAACGGTTTCATATATTAGCTTCTTTAAAATCTGATTCACTAGGCCACATACAAATGGTTTTGCCTATAGTTAAATTAATAATCAGTATCGGTTTCATATATTAGCTTCAATAAAATTAGATTGGCTAGGATCCATACAAATGGTGTCAGCTAGTTTTAGGTTTAAAATCAATATCGGTTTCATATATTTGCTTCATTAAAATCAGGTGATATGGTTAAATTCGGTATTAATCTAGGTTCGTTAGAACACATACAATTGGTGGTACTTAGGTTTAAAATCAATATCGGTTTCATATAGTTATATCATTAAAATCAGATACGCTGGAACATATACAACTGGTGCCCCCCCTAGGTTTAAAATCAATATCGGTTTCAAGTGTTTATTTCATTAAAATATAGTTGTGAAAATATTCTATTTCAGTATGCTTTGTCAAAACTAATTTAAGGGGCATTTATGCTTAAAATGATCGTATCTTTATTAAAATCACTTAGTAATGAAACCAGTCCATGGCAACTTGCTTTTGCAGTCAGCTTTGCAATGATATTTGCATTCTTACCCGATTTTACATTGTTATCAATATTTGTTTTATTTGTGTTATTAAGTTTTCGCATAAATTTAGCAATGTTTTTGTTAAGTGCTGGATTCTTTAAGCTTTTTATTATTTTGTTTGACCCATTAATGGCTCAATTCGGTGAGATGTTTTTGTCTATAGAAAACTTACAGCCTTTATTTGATAAAGCTTATAATAACGATGTTTTAAGGTTGTTTCACTTTAACCAAACGTTAGTTATGGGTTCAATGCTTACAAGTTTGCTGTTGTTTGTGCCTGTTCTGTTTTTATCCAAATTTTTAATAGTTAAATATCGCACTCATTTATTAACACGTTTAAATAAATTACACCTAGTTCAGATGCTAAAAGCCAGCAGTGCTTTGCGTTGGTTCATCAAATAAGGAATGATTATGAAAAAGATATTTCGTTTACCCGGTTTTATAACATTTGTTGTATTGGCATTATTAATTACATTAGGTAGTTACTTTTTTGCAGATAATGCAGCTAAGTGGACAATTACATCATCATTAGAGGCCGCGACAGGCGCTCAAGTGGATATCGAAGACGTTAGTATTCAATTTGTCCCCTTTGCTTTAACAGTGAATGATTTACAAATTGCTAACCCTGATGATTTAACTCAAAACCAACTTCAATTAACAACAGCACAGGTTAAAATCGATTGGTTAAAGTTTTTTCAAGGCAAAACCATTATTGAAAATATTGAAGTCTCTGGTGCTGCTATAAACCAGCCGCGTAAAACACCCGCCAAAGCAATTAAAAAAGAAACAGCGCAGTTAGAAGAAGATCAAGGTCCATCTACTTTAGATAAAGTAAAAGCCAAAATTCCTAGTGCTCAAGAAATAATGGCAAATGAAAATATTAAAACCATTGAACAAGCCAAAATTTTGGAAGTTTTAATCAAAGATAAACTGAAACAAGTTGAAAACGGTTTTAAAAACTTACCCACTGACAAACAAATAAACGTTTTGTCAAAACGTTTGGATGTGATTTTAAATACTAAAATTGACTCGTTAGCGTTAATAAAAACTCAAGCTAATGAATTAAAAGACATTACAGTGCAAGCAGGTTTGTATCAAAAAGCATTTATAGATCAAAAGAACTTAATACAAAAAAGCCAAGAAGAAATTAAACAAGGTTTGATTGACTTAAAAGCGGTGTCTATCCAAGATTTTGAAAATATTAAGAAAAAATACAGCTTTGATCAAAACGGCTTAATTAATATTACCCAAAATTTATTCGGTGATCAGTACGGCGATTATTTAGAACAAGCAATTGTTTGGTATGACAGAGTGTCACCATATTTATCAAGTTCTGATGATGAATTAACTTTAGAATCCATAGCAATTCAGCGATCAGAAGGTCGTTATATTAATTTTAAAGAGGATCAACCGTTACCTGATTTCTTGTTGTCTAATTTTTTAATGCAACTTGAGTTAAAAGGTCAGGCTTATGAATTAAAAGCCAATCATATAACCAATGATCAAACTGTTAAAAATGAAGTGACCCCTTTTAGTATCTCTAAATCGATTTTAGATAAAAATGAATTATTTGTTATCCAAGGTTATTCGGATCGTTTTAACAAAAATCATGATTATGTATCTTTAGACATCAGCGGAGTGAATTTTAAAGGTCGTCAGTTATTTAAAAATAAAGATTATGCTTTAAACTTAACCCCAGCCAAAGGTAGTATTAAAGGTGAAATAACATTAACTAAAGGTGTTATCGACGGCAAAATTGTTTGGGGTTTTGATCAAACATCGTTTGAAGTAACCGGAACCACTATATTAGCCAAACAATTAAGGTTAGCACTTGAAAATATTAATCAATTTGATATTAAAATTAAATTGTCAGGCCCACTTAAAAAACTAAAAATAGAAGTGTCCTCAGATTTAGATACCAAAATTGGTGAACAAATCAAAGTATTGTTAAATGCTAAAAAAGATGAGATCACTCAAAAAATAAAATCAGCTGTCACTGAAAAAATTAATGCAATCAAAAAACCAGCATTAGAGCTGCAAGCCAATTTAAAAGAAAAAGAAAATGAGTTTAAACAAAAACAAGATGACTTCCATAACGAAGTGTTAGCTAAATTGGATGAAGCAAAACAAAAAGCGGAAGATAAATTTAATAGTTTAAAAGGTGAAGCTCAAGCTTTAATTGATGCTAAAAAAGCGGAGGCACAGGCATTAATAGACGCTAAAAAAGCAGAGTTAGAGGCAGAAGCTGAGCGTATAAGGCTAAAAGCACTAGCTGAAAAAGAACGCTTAGAAGCATTGGCGGCTAAAAAATTAGAAGAAGCAAAAGCTCAAGCAGCGCTATTAGAAGCACAAGCGCAGGCAGAAAAAGATCGACTAGCAGCGATCGCCAAAGCGAAGGCCGATAAAATCAAAGCAGCAGCCGATGCTGAAGCGGCACGTATTAAAGCGGAAGCTGACAAAGTAAAAGCAGCAGCCGATGCTGAGAAAAAAGCCGCTGAAGATAAAGCCAAAAAAGACGCAGCAGATAGAATAAAAGGTTTCTTTTAATAGTGAGATTGTTTTGTAACAGTTAGACTCTGTATTAGAATACAAAGTAAAACACTAATAAAGCCGAATGATATTAATTATTGTTCGGCTTTTTTGGTTTTAAATTTGTAGCTTTGGTATTAGCTAGTCTCTTTGTTTGAATAAAAGCAAAACATAGCTTAGATACTAATCCAAAGTGGGTCAGAGCTTGCTCTTTATTTAAATACTCAAGCAAACCATGTTTTTTAGTTGTGGATGTCTCGAGTAGATTATTTAATTTAGCTTATATTCATTTATTATCCTGTATGCTTAAAAATGAAAGTTACAACTAAAATATTAAATTTAACGAACCTTGTATATAAGGAAATAACACGAATGAAGTATATTTTTAAACCCATGCTGTATTTAACCGTTCTTACTTTAGCCGCTTGTAGTGGTAATGATAAGAAAAATCCAGATGACGATAAAACTCAGACACAAACTCAAACACTAAGTACAACAAATACTAACTCCACGACAGATACAGCTACAAACACAGATTCAAACACAGACTCAAATACAGACTCAAATACAGACACAAACACTCAGGACAGTATCGAGCCTGTTATTATTTTAAATGGTGAAACACAGGTCATTGTTTTTGTGGGTGATACTTATCAAGAATTAGGGTTTGAGATCAATGATAATATCGATGTAATGATAAGTGTTGATGTTTCAGATGATATAGACATTCAAACTGTTGGAAATTATACAGTAACTTATCAAACAACAGACGCTGAAGGTAATCAAACTATTACAGAACGTGAAGTAAATGTTGTTGAAGATCAGCCACCAGTAATGACTTTAGTAGGTGGTCAGCAGATAAATGTATATTTAGGCAGTAACTATATCGATTTAGGTGTCAATGTTTCAGATGATAAAGACGGTGAATTGGCAGTCACTATAACAGGCGAAGTGGATACGCAAACCCTAGGTGAATATGAAATAACTTACCGGGCCACAGACAGTAAAAATCAACAGATTGAAATAACAAGAACCGTAAAAGTAATAGAAGCCTCGAATGGTTTTATTACTATCTGGAAAACGGATAACAACGGAAAAAGTGAAGACAACCAAATTACATTGGAAGTTAATTCGCAATTTAGCTATGACTACAAAGTAGATTGGGGAGATGGTTTAATCGATAATAATATAACAACTGAAATTATACATACCTATGCAACCGTAGGTACCTATCAGGTGACTATAACTGGTACTTATCCTCAGATGTATTTTAAATCCAGACGTGATACATATTCCGATGCTCAAAAATTAATGTCGGTTGAAAATTGGGGGGAGAATGTTTGGTTATCAATGTATAGAGCGTTCCATGGTTGTGTCAATCTTGTGATTAACGCCAGTGATGAACCCGATTTGTCTTCAGTGAAAAATATGGAGGACATGTTTAAACATGCGCATAAATTTAATCACGATATTAGTGCTTGGGATGTATCTTTAGTGACTAATATGGAGTCAATGTTTGAAAGTGCTTTGGAATTTAACCAAGATATTAATGCTTGGGATGTATCATCTGTGCTAGATATGAATGGTATGTTTTCTTATACAGAAAAATTTAATCAAAATCTAAATGATTGGAATGTATCTGCAGTAGAAAAAATGGGAAGTATGTTTTGGGGGACTCACAAGTTTAATAAAAGCCTAAACAATTGGGACACCTCTGCAGTGAACGGTATTGGAGGTATGTTTGGTTATGCCAGAAGTTTTAACCAAGATATTGGCAGTTGGGATCTGTCTTTGGTGGGCAGTACAAGTGATATGTTTAAATATGCCACTGAATTTAATCAAGATTTAAGCAGTTGGGATGTATCTTCGGTGACTTATATGAGCACTATGTTTTATGGTGCAAAAAGTTTTAATCAAGATGTCAGTAATTGGGATGTATCTTCAGTGAAAAATATGAGAGATATGTTTTACGATGCACAAAGTTTTAACCAAAACATTAACAGTTGGGATGTTTCTTCAGTTACGTATATTGAAGGAATGTTTGCATTTGCAATTGATTTTTACCAAGTCATA
>JALJPK010000158.1:0-5787 GCA_022968985.1 Pseudomonadales bacterium
ATTTTAGTCCACTTCAGTTATTTGGATCACAAAACGACACATTATATAAAAGGCACTTTATAGACCAAAGTATATACTGTATAGGTAACCAGTTATACAGGGCTTTATCCATCATGCCAACAGCTAGAAAAAACTTAGTTTCATTAGAAGCAACTCCGTTTTATCACATTATCTGTAGGTGTTGCCGAAAAAGTTTCATCATGGGTATCGATAATGTCACGAAGAAAGATTACAGCCATAGGCGAGTTTGGTTAGAAGCACGATTGGAAGAATTGCCTAAAATTTTTAATATCAAAATTGCCTCTTATGCCATTATGTCAAACCATTATCATCTTGTGCTTTTCATAGATAAAGAAGAGTCTGACGCGTTAACGGACTTAGAAGTAACCGTTAGATGGCATGAACTCTACAATGGTACAGTTTTGACTAGAAAATTTGAGGAAGGTAAAAATCTATCGGAAGTTGAATTGGTTGCCGTTAAAGAAAAAATAACAGAATATCGAAAACGGTTAATTGATTTAGGATGGTTCATGAGAAATATTAATGAGCCATTAGCGCGCGCTGCGAATTTTGAAGATAATTGCACCGGACGATTTTGGGAGGGTAGATTTAAATCACAGGCATTACTGGATGAAAAAGCTTTGTTAGCCTGCATGGTTTATGTGGATTTAAACCCCATTCGAGCAAGTATGGAACAAACACCAGAAACCTCCAATTTTACAAGTATTAAAAAGCGCATTGAAAAAGCGGTTAAATCTGAAAATCCTAATGAATTGGATGAACAAGTTGAAAGTTTATTGAACTTTGCAGGTCAAGAAAAACTAGATATGCCCAAAGGTATTCCCTGTCGATTAAGCAGTTACATTGAATTGGTGGAATGGACAGGGCGCCAAACAAGAAAAGGAAAATCCGGAAAAATAGATTCTGACGTTCCTGAATTGGTGCAGAGATTAAATTTAGATCCAGTGAAATGGGTGCAAATCACGTCAGGTTTCGAGTTAAAGTTTAAAGGGATTGTAGGCGGAGCAAAATCAATAGTGGAAAAATTTAAGAAATTTAGTCGTAAACGAGCCTTGGATTTATCAAATTGTGAATTCTATTTTAATAAATAAAATGTTTATCAATTAATTTATCAGTAAAGTGTAACTAATATATATCAAAACCTATAAATTAACATCTGTCTGAATGAGAATTTAGATCATTACCTTATTAATTAACACCATCTTCGATAAACTAATTCTATTTAATTATAAATAAGTGCTTATTTCTTTCCTGTGAAAAAATTAAGTTAGTATGGGTGTCTTAATTAACTTGTGGGTGTCTTAATTAACTTGGTGTCTTAATTAACTTTTAATTAACTTCTCTTAATTAACTTTAAGAAATTTAACAAAACTATAAAAAAAGTGACAAACCTCAATAAAGTTGTGCTTATTACGCTTTGTGTCAATGTCGTCACCGTTATATGACTCTTTAAAAGCTTTTGCTTTAAATATACTGCATTAAAGGATAATGCGTTATATTTAAAGCATGTTGAAAAATCGGTGCTTATGCTCTATATTTAACGCATAAATAACTAATGATTTAAATATAATGCATAAAGATACCGATTTTTTACTAAAGTCAATGGGCCAGCTTGTTAAAAGCGTCAGGTCGCAAACAATGGATCAAACCGAACTTGGAAAAAGGGTAGGTGTGAGTCGTACAACCATATCGTCTATTGAGCGTGGTATTGGTGTAAATTCTAAAGCATTATTTAATGTCATCTCTTTTTTAGATTTAGCCGATTTAATACAAGAAGCAGTTAATGAGCGCTTTGAATTACTTGAAGCTAACCGTTCACGTAAATCAAGAAAACCGCGCAAGGAGCTATCCGATGACTTCTAAAGCATTTGTATATATTGATGGCCTTGAAGATAGGCCTGTTGTTTGTGGGGTGGTGACGCTTGATGCTAATAAAAAATATGGTGAATTTCGTTATGGTAAAAGCTATCTATTAAGAGACGACGCTTTTGCACTTGATCCGCTTAACCTGCCCCTTAATAATAAACTATTCTCAACAACCCATCACAAAGGGGGTTTTGGTGTTCTTTTAGATGCTGGAGCAGATTCATGGGGAAAGAAAGTAATACTTTCATTGCATAATACCAAACCTAAAGATTCGATTGAATTTTTGCTAGCAGGTGCTGGTATGGGGGTAGGGTCATTAGTTTTTAGTCTTTCTAGCAAATCTTCAAAGCCAAAAGTAAATAAGAATACATTGGGGGATATTCCAATGTTATTAAAAGCTAAAGATGCAATATTAAATGATGAAGAAATACCAAAAGAAGCTAAAAAAGCGTTTGAATATGGTTCAAGTATGGGAGGGGCTAGGCCAAAAACAACCGTATCAGATGGTGATATTACCTATTTAGCGAAATTTAATCGTCCCGAAGACTTATTTAATCACGCTAAAGTAGAACATGCTTCTATGAATATGCTAAAAGAACTCACTAGTCGAGTGGCAACGACTAAAGTGCTAGAAACACAAAATGGTGACGTATTACTTGTTGAGCGTTTTGATTTGTTAGGCACTCGCCCAAGTCACCATTTTATTAGTGCAAATTCACTCATAAATGCGCGATCAATAAATGACTCGTCACTTATTGAAAATTATAGTTACGGTTTTTTGTCTGAGTTTATTTTGAAATACGGCAGTGAGCCTGATGATGCTTCAGAATTATTCCATCGAATGGTATTTAACGTTTTAATCGGCAATACAGATGATCACACACGTAATCACGCTTTTTTGTATTCATTTAAAAGCAAAGACTGGCGTTTATCTCCTGCCTATGACGTGCTTCCAATTAATGCTGGTAATCAACATGGTATGGGTATTGGGCTCGATGGACGTGATGGGACGATTGAGAACTTGCTGTCGCAATCAGAGCGATTTGGCCTAAAGCGTTTTAAAGCAGAAAGAATTATCAAAGAGGTCTTAGGTTTGGTATCACAATGGCAGTACTATTTCAAAAAACATGGTGTTGGCGATGGTGATATAGAGCGTTTGAAAGCAGTCATACCGATTCAATTACACGCTTAGTTTTAAGTTTTGTGACGTTTTTTCTTGTTTAGAAAAATATAAAGGTCGCGTCTAGCATCTTAACAAATTTCTGAGTCAAGATGTTAGACACGACCTGGTCATGTTAAAAGTGGCTGTCACTTTTGATCATCTCAGATTATAAGATCTAAAAAGCAAGTTTCTATTAGTTTTTTATAAAGTAATGTTTTTGAAGTTATTTACTGAAAGATGGAACATAGATTGTCCCAAAACTTCAACTGCAACATTTAATTGAGTAAAATACACATACGTTGAGGTGAACATAGACCTTCCACTCATTGAACGCTCGCATGAATAATAAATTGCTTCGCCTGTTAAGTTACTCATCACTTCTGATGCCGCAACGGTTTTAATAGGTTTACATACATTCTCTAATTTATCTTTTTTACCAGACAAAGACATATACGAATGTTTCTTTTTAGTTGTGTCTGAAAAATCTAAATTAAATGATTTCAAGCTACTTTCACTTAACGAATATACCTTTTTTTCAGGGGCTAGCGTTACGCTTTGAGATAGCATTGATATGATACCTTGATAAGACACCAAAGTGTTTTTACTGGTCAGTACTTCATTAGTATAACTTTGTTTTTTAACTTGAAAAAAACCATCCCCCAACGAAGTATATGACAAAGTCACTTCGCTTTTCTCTGGTTTGTTTTTACCTAGGGAAAACAGGTGTTCTAATTTTATTGTAAAGTTTTGATCAATTTCAGAGCTGCTAGTCGGTGATTTTATTATTGCAATTTGATCGGTGTCCAGAGACTGCATGTTAAAATACGCAGCATCATATTCTGTTTTATTTTTAATAACTGAATTTTTCACTGAAGGTGTAGTGCTGGCGCAACCAGTGAGTACAACTAAGCTAATTAATAGTAATTTTTTCATATATAACCTCATGTTTTATTTAGATAAACGGAATCAATTCATAGTTTTTTTACTCGCGCAATATACTTGATTCTGAGCATATAATAAACCAAAAGTAAAAACCCAAAGTGAAACCCACTTTAGGCTTATAGCCCTTGTTGTGACTAGCTTAAAAAACAATGCTGCCATCCACTTTTAAAAATTAATGAACAACCCTTACAAATCATATTCACTCACTTACAAACCAAAACCACTGGTCCTGTAATGATTAAATTATTGAAGATGGCAAGAAGAACAGAACTACATTGACACACAGCATAATATCCACAAATTTTTTCAGGTTTGTAATATTTTTATTTACGATTATTATGTGTGTCTAAAACGTAATTCGTTTATATACGTTAATACAAGAAAATAAAGAAATACAATATCAATAGGAAAAATTAATAGAGAAATGAGCTGCAGGCCAACGTTTTACTTTATTCTCTTCATTTACTTCCTATTTGAATGAAACTTTTATACTATGAAAACCAAGAATAAAATAATATAAGTCCTTAATATGCATACGCAAAATAGCTTAAATCTAATAAAAAACCACAATGACCTAGATAAGATCGCACCAGGGCTTATTCATATTTCAGTAAATAAGAATTCAATGGATGACTTAATTGAATTTATTGAAAAATATCTTAATTCCAATTTTTATACCTCTAAAAAAAATAATCAAATAACTATCCACTACCAATCTGATCATAAAGTATTAAATTACAGCCATCTGTCATCTGCGCATTTCTATGTTATTCAATCAATTAACAAACTAGTTGAAAAAGACTTCTCTTTTTTCTTATATAAACCATTATTAAACGAAGATATTTTTGCATTATTAGTAGTCTCTAACAAAGAATTTGAAAATTTTGTTCAATCAAATGGGCTGTGGTTTGATAAAAACTTTAAGCGATTACAAAATAACTTTGATGGTTTTTCAGATATAAATGGAAAGGTGAGTATTGATGATTCTTCTGCAGATTTAATTAGAATAAACAGAGAAAAACATATTTATCAAGTGGACAGAGCTAAACGTATTACAAAAACCATGTATACATTGATGGCAATAATAATTGTTTCTTTATGTATAGGTACCTATATTATTTTTTTGAATCTCACCGGGGAATGGGAACTTAAGTCCAAACAATTTTCAAGCTATCTTACTCAATTTTCTAATAAAGAGAAAATCCCGAAAGAGCAGTTAAATCAATATGTGGGCAACTTAATTTTAATTCCAGAAGGGTCCTTTATGATGGGGCATGAAGAAAAACGTTCACTACCTGATGCATACCCTGTACACAAAGTGACACTCAATTCTTTTTTAATGATGGAAACAGAGTTAACTTTTGATCATTGGGGAATTTGTGTTAATGATGGCGCTTGCTCCGATTTAGAGGATGAAGGCTGGGGACGAAATCAAAAACCAGTAATTAATGTTTCTTATGATCAAATAACAGAGCAATACATTCCTTGGCTTTATAACAAAACGGGGTATAGATTTACACTCCCTAGTGAATCTCAATGGGAGTATGCAGCGCGCGCTGGTACGCAAACAAAGTATTCTTTTGGTGATGACATTGCTTGTGATCAAGCTCACTTTGGATTTAATGCTAGTCATAAGTATTTTAGTTCAAGTGAAGACTGCTTTAAAATATCTGGTAAAACAAGTACAGTAAAAAAATACCCAGCCAATCAGTTTGGGCTGTATGACATGCATGGCAATGTTGCTGAATTGGTAGCTGATCAATACAAAGTGATTTATGAAGGTGCTCGTACAGATG
>JALJPK010000158.1:5797-9682 GCA_022968985.1 Pseudomonadales bacterium
CTCAATTTGGTACAATTTAGCTATTGGTGAAATGAATAAAGATCAAGTCCGCCCTGTCATGTCAACAGCAAGAGGTGGCTACTTTGGAAATTCAAAACTTAGTCTACATGTTGCTAGCAGAGATCAAATATCAACCAGTAATGGAATGAGACATACAGGGTTTCGTTTAGTACTTAATGAAGAAATAAAAAACTAATAATATACCCCCTGAAACACCACAGGGGGCTGGTCTAGAATCTTGACAAAACCAAGAAGGTCAGAGTAACTTGAAAATCATTAAATCAAGTCTCTGGCCTTTGAATTTGTAATGAACAATCAAAAAATGCTTACTCATGAGTTGAGTAAGCAAACAAGCAACCCCCTAAATTCACTTAGCCAAAAGTGGATATGCCTTTTGGTTTTTTTTGATGAGAAAGGTATATAAAAATGACACTTAAAAAGTGTTGTGTTCGTAATATAGTACTTTGAAAATCAATTAAGATTAGATCTATATTTTTAGAAAATAAATGAAAAGAGTAATATATGAAAAAAATAATGTTAATGATAGTAACTACACTTCTCACCAGTAATCTTTTTGCTCAAACATGTCCTGTAGGTATTAAGCAAACTAAACCTGATTCACAATATATTTTGGTAGGTGATAATGAAGCGTTAGTAGTGGATAGTAAAACAGGGTTAATGTGGATGCGATGTTCGTTAGGGCAAACATGGGATGGTAGCAATTGTACTGGTAGTGGTGGTGCTACCTTCTTTACCTGGCAACAAGGTCTAAATGAAGCTGATTCTTTTAGTTTTGCAGGGTTTGATGGTTGGCGGGTACCAACTGTTAAGGAATTAGATTCATTGGTTGAACCAGCCTGTTATTCACCAGCCATTAACGTAGTGATATTCCCAAATACAGTAAGTGATTATTATTGGTCGTCTTCGCCTTATGCCGATCATACAACCCGCGCGCAGTGCATCACTTTCTTTTACGGGAGTCACAGCAGCTGTAATAAGATTTCCAGCGAGTCAGTGCGATTGGTACGTATCGAACAGTGACTTTAAAAGAGGTCGAGGGGTAGGCCTTTAGTTTGACATAGAAAACCAAGTGGGTCAGAGTAACTTGAAAATCATTCAATCAAGCTCAGGCCTTTAATATGACCTAGGTAATCAAAATTTTGCTTACTCAACCATGAGTAAACAAAACCTTAATAAGTTAATAAACCCTAAATCTTACTAATTCAAAACAAGCAATAACAGCTAATCAAAAACACCACAGAGCTCTGGTCTAGAATCTTGACTAGACACTCACGCAATATTAGAGTCGCGTGTTACATCCCCCAAAATGCTGTTTGGTGGACGCGCCCCCAATTTCTCGAGTCGTGTGTTACATCAGAAAAATGCTGTTTGGTGGAAAGGACTCCAATTTCTCGACTCCATTTCTCGGACCAGATTTCTCGAACCCAGTTTCTATGTTGTTAATCATTAATTAACTGTGTCTTAGTATTTTTTTTAGTATTTTGTTATTCAAGCTCAATATTGTGTACAATTCCCCGCCTGTGAGGTCAATTTAAAGATCCTCGCCCCCCAATCCAATGAGAAGTCCGTCTATGATAAACAACGAAAAACCAATTCTGCAACGTGCGCTGATTGTTGCCGTGCAATTAGATGGTGTCAGTGATGTTGAATTTGAGTCGTCCATAGCCGAGTTGGCAGAACTTGCAAAGACCCTAGGGCTAGAGGTGGTGGGGCAGTTTGCCCAAAAACGCTCTGCGTTTGAACCCTTTGCGTATTTGGGTGTAGGTAAACGGGACGAAATAAAACAATTTTTAAAAAGTGAAGAAGAAAACGATGCCAAAGCGGGCAGAGAGACGGTGCAATTTGTTTTGGTGGACCATGAAATCTCGCCGACCCAGTCACTGAATCTAGAAAACGATCTGGAATGTGAAGTGATGGATCGCACGGTGGTTATCCTTGAAATTTTTCAACGTAATGCCAGTTCACATGCATCAAAATTACAGGTTGAAATTGCCCGTTTAAGTTATATGACGCCACGTTTACGTGAGGCGGCCAAACGTGACGGGCCTTCTGGGCGACAGCGTAGTGGCACAGGCGGGCGTGGTACAGGGCAGTCTCGTGCCCAAGTGGACAGTCAAAAAGTTCGCGAACGTATGAGTGAACTGAAAAGAGAAATTGACGCCATGGAAGTGGGTCGCGAAATCCAACGTGCCAAACGCGAGGGGCAGCCGGGTTTAGCTCAGGTGGCATTGGTGGGGTATACCAACGCTGGTAAATCCACTTTGATGCGTGCCTTAACCGACTCACCGGTGTTAGTGGCCAACAAATTATTTGCCACCCTAGACACCAAAGTGCGTACCTTATTTCCACAAAGTGTGCCCCGAGTGTTGATGAGTGATACCGTGGGTTTTATCAAAAATTTACCCCATGGCTTAGTGGCCTCGTTCAAATCTACCCTAGATGAAGCCCTTAACGCATCTTTGTTGTTGCACGTTATTGATGCTGGTGACCCAGGATTTGAGGCTCAGATTGCCGTGACCGATAAGGTATTGGCCGAGATTGGTGCCGATGAGGTGCCGCGTATTCGGGTGTTTAATAAAATCGATTATCTGCAAGACGAAGCCGAACAAACCCAGCGCATAGAAGAACTAAAAGAAAAGTATCCTGACTGTATTGTGCTTAGTGCGCTTAATAAAGAAAATATGACAGACTTGCATAAAGTGATTGTGACTTTTTTCCAAGATCAGTTGATTGAATCTGAGATCTTCTTACCTTGGTCAGCGCAAAGTTTACGCGGTGACATTTATGCTTCTTGCGAGGTGCTTGAAGAAATAGCCGACGCCGACGGTGCACTTTTTCGCTTCCGCGCCACCGCAGATGTGGTGGCTAGGTTGAATGTGCTTACGGGTAATGGGCCGAAGGAAGAAGATCTTTGGTAGGGTGGGTGAAGAATGTTCGGGCTTGCCCGGAAAACACTGATTTAACATCAGTGTTTTAATGATGAGCGCTTGGGCAGCAGACGCCCAAGCTGGATACTCCTCACCTGGTCTGGGCTGGAATCTTAACTAGACACTCACGCAATATTAGAGTCGCGTGTCACTTCACCAAAATGCTGTTTGCTGGGCGCGCCCCCAATTTTTTAATCTATTAATCTCGGTGCTTGGTACTTTGGATCCTGTTAATCTTTTTTAACTTCGACTGAATAATTTACTTATGTAAACTATCCAAAAATGAATCAAAATCATTATCAAGCAAAGTTAAATTATGTTCGTTTTCCATTGCCTCGTGATCCCAAAAATAAATTTCCCCGCGTCTATCCTCGCTAAGACCTATGCATATGCAATTTCCAAAAAAATCACCCGCTATTGCAAGGTAATCTTTATGAATACGATCAGTATATATATTGAAAATCCAATCCATTGTATATGACAAATATTGTTTGTCATTTTCATTAAACTTTTTAAATCCATATATCATTTTTATTTGACTACATGGATCACCATTAGGAAGTGTGAAATTTTTAGGGTCAACACTACATATATTATTCTTAGCCAAGAACTCCCTGTATCTTGATGGAAGTTCATTAGCTATTAATTTCTCAAATTTATTAATATGATCAATGTTAATATCTATTTGTACATAAATTTTTATCTTCATTTTTAGTATCTTTTTCCTGTAATTAACCCCATTGCTTTATATTGATTTTAAACTGTCATACCATCAGAATGAGTGGCTGGTGCATGATATGATGAAGGAGTCAATTGCATCAACCAATAGCGACACCCATTTAATTTCAAAGGGTCAGAGTCGAATGGCACTAAGTTAAGCGGTACACTCTATTATTAAAGTACTATTTCTGTTTCTTAGGGTGTCCGTTTTTCCTAA
>JALJPK010000159.1 GCA_022968985.1 Pseudomonadales bacterium
CGGAAACCTGTTGTGCCATCTTACTTAAAAGTGGGCCACCAGGGTAAGGTAAGCCCATCATTTTTGCGGTTTTATCAAAGGCTTCACCAGCGGCATCATCAAGTGATTCACCAAGTATTTCGTATTCACCAACGGCTTTTACATCAACCAATAACGTATGACCACCCGATACAAGTAACGCCACAAACGGAAAATCAGGAGGCGTGTCTTCTAACATAGGAGCCAATAAATGGCCTTCCATGTGATGTACACCCAAAGCAGGCACACCCAACGATTTAGCAAATGCAGTAGCAAAACATGCCCCCACCATCACCGCTCCAATTAAACCGGGGCCTTGAGTATAAGCAACCGCGTCTATATCAGCGCGCTGAATGTTAGCTTCTTCTAAAAGCTGAGTAATTAATTGCGGTAATTTAATAATGTGATCACGCGAGGCTAATTCAGGCACAACCCCACCAAACTCTGCGTGCATTTCGATTTGTGAGAACAACGTATGGGCTATTAGGCCTTTTTCTGTGTCATACAAAGCAACACCGGTTTCATCACAAGACGATTCAATACCTAAAACTAACATTTTCAAACTTCCAAAAAGAGAAATATACATAAAATTTTGGCGCATATAATACAACAAATGCGGGTTTTGAACTACTAAAAGACTGTTAGTAGCAGCAGAAGGGTTAAACAGCGATTTGTAAACCTTAGAAAAAGACTTTCACCAGCATAGTTCTGCTGACTTTAGTGATGAAAAAAGAGATGGAAAGGTTAGGTTTTAGCCCAAAAAAACTAATCAAAAGGGTGATAGCTTGTTTTCACAACTAACATGGTTTTGTGTTTGGTTTTATCGTGACAGGGATGTCACTTATTAGAATTGTGCAGGAGCAACCAATCGATCGTGACAGGGATGTCACTTATTAGAATTGTGCAGGAGCAAATAATCGAGCCAATCTCTTTTGAATAAAATTCAAAAGTGGATGTCCCTTTTTACGACCTTTTGGCGTTCTTTTAATGCCTATCACTTTTAATGCCTAGTACTTTTAACACCTAGTCACTCATGGATGAGTGCTTAACAATTAAATTAAACTTCAACTCTAGCACTCAAGCTACTTCATTGATAAACTCACGCTATAAAAACTTAATTGTTAGGATGCAATTTCAACATTAAAGTTACCCTTTATCACTTAAAATTTGAGTCTAAAATGAATCTATCCCAAACCTTTGGTTTGCTGAGTTTGTCTGCTTGCTTAACACTTACTTCTTGTGATTTTAATCCACAACCTGCAAATGATAGCAATACTCAAACTCCAACAGAAGTTAAAACACAAACTCAATCAGAGTCACAAGCTCAAACATCAACAAAAACTGATACATATTCTGAAACTGATACTTTAACGCATACTAATTCAGACACAAACTCAGAAACTGATTCTTCAACAGGTACTAATTCCCAAACCAATACTGAAGTTGAACTAGAAATACCGTTAAGCACTTATTTTGAAGAACCAATTTACTCATCTGATCTTTCTGTAGAAATAAATGAGTCAAATTTTAAAAATGCAGTTTTATCATACGTTCAAGCTAAGGAAGAATATTATTCTTTTATAAATTCTTTTCAATTTGGCGACCAAGGAATTATTAATGAAGACTTACACGATATTAGCAATGGTGTCATTTCTTTTTATTATAACTGTCCAGTTTCAGGGACTTTAACTTGGACTAATGTTAGAGACTCAGATACAGGAGAAGTCTATAACTATTTCTCTACAGATCAATGCTTTAATGAAAATGGTCAATTTTCAACAATCTACGAACCATTAACTGAAAACTCAAATATTCAAAAACTACAAACTCAATTCACTATGAACAATGGTGTATATGTAGAAATAGATCAATTAAGCCAAATAGAGTTTGGTTCATCTGAATACTTTGAACATTCTCTTGTATCTATTTCTGGAATGGGTGAATATTTTGTAAATAATCCTCAATCCAAAAATGAAGTAAACGCTTACGGATCTAACAATACTTACGCCGTTTTTATTGAAGAAACTAATTTCAACGAATTTAATGAAGTTTGTGGTTTTACCTATAACGTAAATGAAGAAAACAAGCTCTTAAACTCTTGTGAAAATTATTTAGAGCTCAATCAAATAATGGGTAACTGGAGTGGAGATTCTGATGTTATTAATTCATACCCGAACAGCACATTTAAATTACAAATTAATGAAGTTTCAAATTTTATAATTGAAATAAATGCTGATATAGATTTTACAGTTATTGTTCTTGATTCAAATGAGATAATTATTGATATAGAGTCATATTCAACTTCCGATTTAACTATTGAAGGTATTGGTAAATATAAAACCGTTATTACGTTTGAGGAATTAATTGAAGATTATAAAATTCTTACTCTTCCTAAAATGTTTAGTGATTCGGGTAATTTGAATATAGTTTTAAAATCCAATGTCTCTAATTCAGCAGAATTATATTTTTATAATCAGAATACAGATACAGATACAGATACAGATACAGATACAGATACAGATACACAACTTGAAAGTCCAGAAACCTCAAGCCGTTTTTTAGATCCTGCAGTTAACGTAAGCGATTACACGTTAACAATTAACGAAACTAATTATTATCAAGTAGCAACGTTCTACGACTTAGATCAAGAAGCAATAACAATTAAATTACGATCTATTATTATTAATGACAGCTATGAGAATTCATACACAACGTTAAATGGAATTGATTACATTTTAATTACATTTAACTGCCCTGTATCTGGAGAATTAAAGTTATTATATGGCATACACCCAACTTCAAATAAAGTAATACAGATTTATCAAACAACTGAATGTTTTGATGAATTGGGTGAGATTATTTATAAAGGAGGCAATAGCAAATCTGAGCCAGATGTATTTCAATTCGATGTACAATTTACTAAAGATAATAATGAAACTATTTCCTTCTCGTTAGCTGAAATTTATATTGACGAGAATAATTCCGAATTTGAATACTTTGTTACTTCTTCAGTTTTAGGTTCTTTCTTTTCAAGATTTGAAAGATTTGAAGGGCATGTCATAAGTCAATCAATTTTCGCAAAAGATAACTCTTATGCCACTTTAGTTTCAAATATATCAACAGATTTTAATGGTGAATATTGTGAATTTACTTATGAAGTAAATGCAATAGAATATACTATTGAAGATTGTGTACACTATTCAACTATCAATTCAATTGATGGTATTTGGTATAATTCTGCAGGCAATTCTACATTCTCATTAGATAACAATGTTTATAAACTTGAAGTAACAACAACGGCACAATTTTCTATTGAGCTTTCATCTACAATTGATACCTTTTTAATTTTACAAGGTGAAAATTATATCCTATATGCAATCAATGATAATGTTGATAACAAACAGGGGCAGTCATTGTTAAGAGAAAATTCGTCACGAATTCATACCACCTTATTACCAGGTGTTTATTATATTGTTGCTGGCACTGCTTATGATAATGAAAGTGGGTTGTTTAATATTTCGGTTTGGTCAGACACAATAAACTCAGCAACTTTGAATATTAAGCGCGAAGCATCCCCAGCCGATCCAGTTAATACTACAATTATCCAGAACGGTAATTGGATAAATTCAGGTGGACAAGATCCTGACTCTTTAGGTAATAGCAGATACTTTTTACAAATTTTTGAAGACACCCAAGTAACTATACAATTAGATTCAAATGCAGCCCCTTACCTTTATTTATTAGATGCTGACAATGAATTAGTTATTGATTTAAACGGCAATGGTGAAACGGGAGCCAGTGCATTAATTATTAAAGATTTACCAATTGGAGATTATTATATTGTTACCGCTACTTTTAGTGGCTCTATATCTGACAGTTACTCAATTTCAGTAACTGCACAAGAAAATACTTTTAATTTAAGTTTGGATCGTAGTGCAATTAATCCTGATACATCTACAGAAACCGACACAACTACAGACACAACTACAGACACAACTACAGACACAACTACAGACACAACTACAGACACACAAACTGACATCGAAATTGGTTCTACAGAAATTTCTTTAGACGGGCAGTGGATTAATTCAGGTGGAAGAAACGAAACCTCTTTAGGGAATAGCCAATATTTATTAAAAGTACTGGAAAATTCCAAAATTACAATTTCTATAGAATCGAATATTGATAGTTTTCTCTATCTTTTAAATGACAATAATCAAATTCTAATTTCAGATGATGATAGTGGATCTAATTTAAACTCATTAATTTCTACGAACTTAACTGCTGGAAATTATTATTTGGTTGTAGCAACTTATCAAGGTGGTCAAGTTGACACATTCACAATATCAGCAGAGTCGTCAGTTGATAATTCACATACCTTAGAATTGAATCGAGCTGGAATTGATAATGGAACAATTTATCCAGAATCAATTATCATCCAAGACGGCAATCAATTAAGTTCTGGGTTTGTTCACCCAAATGGTGAAGAGCTAATAATATCTTGGCATTTAGTTGATCAGCAAAATACAATTTTAGAATTTTTAGAAGCTGACGAATTAAATCTCACAACGGTTGAAGCTATTGGTAAATACAATATTTGGATGAGAGTTGCTAATTCAGAAGGTGATTACGATTATTCTTATATCCCACATGATTTTGGCGATACTCTAACCCCTTTTGATATCGCTCAATTTGATGGGCAATGGTTAAATTCTGATATATTAAGTTCAACTGATTCTGGAAATAGTTATTACCAATTAAATGTAACACAAGCTGGTTTGTTTTCAGTAAATGTAGAAAGTAACACTGATCCGTACTTATATATTTTAGATAATAATGTTGAGATTATAGACTCATCAATTAATAGATTAGATACCTCTTTAATTGGTATGCATTTAGAAGTGGGTGTGTACACGATTGCTGTTGATACATCTAGAAATTATCAAACTGACACATTTACTTTAACGCTTAAAAGTGAAATCGAAAATTCAGCAAATGTAAGTATCATTACAGAAGGTATTGATAACGGTATTACATTAGCTACTGGACAGGTATTAATTGAAGGTTATTTAGAGGGCGCAACTGCTTGCTTAGATTTAAATGAAAACGGTAGCTGTGATTTAGATGAGTACTCCACGCTTACCGATGTCCTTGGTAGATATTCAATTTTTTCTGCGTCATTAGCTGAAGCTAGAAATATCAATACAGAAGACTTTTCAGTATTAATTGAAGCACCTATTACTGCGCAGGATGACATTAATCAAAATCCAGCAAATTATGAATTTAAATTAACGGCTCCTAAAAATCAGTTTGCAATTATTACTCCAATGACAACATTAGTAGAAGCTTACTTAACCAAACACCCAACTGCTGACATTGAAGTTGTAATGCAAGATATTTTAAATACTATAGGTTTAGGTGCCAGCTCAACGGATCTGTTTTATTCTGACTACACATTAAGTAGCGAAGCAGAAAGTTTAAGATTCCAGCTAATTTCTAAGATAGTGGCTTACGAATTACAAGAAGCCACATTAATGGCTCAATCTCTAGATAATAATAGTGACTTAATTGATTTTACAGATTCACAAAAAGCATTGAATACAGCTATTGCCCTTGAAGTTCATGGACACTTAGCAGAAATTTATCAAATAATTCAAAGTATATTTAATGATGCTGATACATTATCTCATGCTGATGTTATCTATATTGTAAATGTCATTAATTCAATATTTACTTCTGAACAGTTATTAGCCCAGATTGACGCCATTGAGGAAATTATCAACTCAACCATTCATATCAATGCCTATGGTAATTACGGGGATTACTTTGACGATTTTGCTAATGATATATTCAATCAAACAGGTATTGTTTATACACACGATGCAAATGACTGGGGCGGACACCACAACAAATTAGATATATCACTTACAATTGGAACAGGTGCCGGTGATATTGAGCTAATAGACACAGGCATGGTTGGAAGCTATAACCAAAGTGATGCATTGTTAGATTTAACAGCTGAGTTTGCGCCTTTTGTTTCTGATATGGTGGATTACGCGGTCAGCCAAGGCCAAAACGCTTTAGGTCAGCAAGTTGCGATTCCAATTGATTTAGGCCCTGGTGTTGCGTTTTATCGCCGTAACTATATGGAAGATTTAGGCTTTGATTTAACAACAGTAATGGCAACTTGGGATTCATGGATTACATACGGTGAATATTTACGTGACAACCACACAATATATTTAGTATCAAATGCCGATGGTGTTGCAAGATCAATGATCTATTCAAACATTGATGCTGGTGATGGCATCTATACAGGGCCAAATAATGAAATATTAGTTGAAAGCCCACGCTTTAAAGAAGCGTTTACAATGGCTAAGTTACTACGTGATTCGGGTTTAGATGCCAATACAGGCATGTGGAATGATGATTGGTATACAGGCTTTAGGGAAGGTACATTTGCAATGGAGCTTCAAGGTGCTTGGTTATTAGGACACCTACAAGGTTGGATCGCACCAGATACAGAGGGTATGTGGGGGGCATCAAATTTACCAAATGGTATTTATGGAACTTGGGGCGGCACATTCGCAGTTATCCCAGCTCAATCAGCTGATAAAAAAGAAAATGCATGGTCTGTAATTGAATCTATGATTAGCCCAAGTGCGCAGTTAGCTGGATTTGAAAACTGGGCAATGTTCCCAGCTAATACAACAGTCTATTCAGATGTTATGTTTGACGAGCCCATTGCTTATTTAAATGGACAACCTGCTCGTGCATTATTTGCGCAAATTGCACAAAATATTGAGCCGATTACGCCAGGCGAATACGACCTAATTGCAACAACATTAGTTTTTAATGCCTTACAAGAAGTTTTAGATGAGGATAAAGATATTGATAGCGCCCTTGCTGAAGTAGCGGCAGAGCTTGTGTTAGAAATGACACCTTAAAAGTAGTTTAAAAATAAATATAAAGAGCGATACGAAAGTGTCGCTTTTTTTTTGCTTTAAATCCAAACACATCATGATGCAGTAAAAACTTAGTGCCATTCAGGCTTGGCCCGTATTTGGTGTTTGCTTATATACTATCTCGTCATCTTCAATAGTTTAATCGTTGGAGATCCAGTGTCTTTGATTGATATGTGAGTTACAAAAATAGCTGAACAAAAAGTGACTTTTGTAAGTTTAAGTCGAACATCTGTTCAACTTGAAAGCTCCATTATTTATCTCGCGAAAGGAAACCTTTCTTGAAAATTAATACGCCAAGCACACCTCCCTGTGTTTTTATATTGTAAAAAAGTATTGAGGCATAAAAAGTAAAATGGCAGTCACTTTTGGCTTTCTGAGCCTCTGAGTTATTAATCGTAATTCCTGTATGTCATAAAATTGTATTAATGATGTGTGAAACTGCAAAGTGGTTTTAATCTTTGTTAAGATGTATAAAATCAAGCTTTCACCCATTGGTTTACCATAGGTTTTCATAATTAATAAATGTAGGTCAGTGGCTTGCCCTGACAAACTAACATATTGCCTTCAAGACAAACTGATAAAGTAATATAAATAAAAGTGGATGACCTTTTGATTGTTGGTTCTTCTTTCCTTTTGGTTCTTCCTTTGGGGTTCTTTGCTCAGTACTACTCGTGTTTATAACAAAGCGCGGTAATCTACTACACAAACTAACGCTTGTTAGTAAATAATATTAATCCTTGCTTTATAGCTGAAGTAATTAAAAACGGATATTTATGAAATTTAAAAAACTACAAAAAATTGTTATTTTATTGTCTTTATTTGTTGTCTCATGTGCAGTTTACGCAGAGTCAAAACAAAATTTAAAATCACAATATGACCTTAAAATGATTGATGAAATTGTAAAAGAAGAAATGGACAGGCTTAATATCCCCGGTGTTTCTATTGGTATCGTAAGTAACGACCAATTAATTTACTCTAAAGGTTATGGAGTGTCAGATACAAATGGAACAAAAGTAACACCTGATACCAAGTTTCTTATTGGATCTTGTAGTAAATCGTTTACTGCGATGGCAATCATGCAGTTAAAAGATAAAGGGTTATTGAGTTTAGATGATCCAATAAAAAAATATTTATCATGGTTTAAACTAAAAAATAATTTGGGTTCCGATGATATAAAAATCTCGCATTTATTAAGTCATGAAAGTGGTTTTACAACCTATGATGGTGAAAGTATTTTTAATGGAGAAGTGACAAATAGAGAGAAGTTTTTTAAAGGAATTAAACTTAGTGGCAAGGCCGGTTCAACTTTTGAATATTCAAATTTAAATTTTATATTATTAGGTGATATTGTTGAATCAGTAAGCGGTCAAAATTATGATGAATATATTAAGCAGAATATTTTTGAGCCTTTAGTCATGGACAATAGTTATGCAAATACAGATGAAGCATTGTCAAATGGTTTGAATCATGGTTTTCAACCCGTATTTGGAAAACTGATGATATTAAAACAAAATTATGATCAATATAATATACCAGCCGCTTATATTGCTTCAACTGCAAATGATATGGCGAAATATCTTATCGCAAATATGACGTTAGATAATTCTGCGAATAATAGAGTGATTTCACGTGAAAGTATGGATCATTTAATGGTGAATGATATGGGCTGGTTTCTAGATGGAGCTGGCGTTAGCCATAATGGTGAAGTTCAAGGCTATCATGCTGATATATCTATGAAGTTTGTGGATGGGTTAGGTTTTGTTGGTCTGGTCGTATTGGTAAATACAAATGATTTTATGATTGCAGAACTTGATGAATTATATGGTTTAAGTAGTATTTCAAAGAGAATTTATACTAGTTTAATGTATCGAAGCAAGTCGAAAATAGATAATAAAACAAAAAGAAATGAAATTTATATTGTAATTAATCTGCTTATTATTACTGCTTTTCTTCTTATTGTTTTTCAAATATATAAACTTAAAAACGTCGTTAATAATATCGATAAAAATCCAATAAAGTCTGTTTTAGTAATTTGTTTGAATATATTTATTGCGTTTTCTGTTTATTTTGGATTGCAAATATATTCAGGTACACCGTTTATAACTAATTTGATATTTGTACCAGGAGTATCCCATATGCTCGCTGTAATGATCTTTTTACTATTGCTAACAGCATTCATTCAAATATTCTTTTTCGCAAAAATAAAGTTACAAAAAGTTAATAGGTAACATTTTTTTTGAGTCTATAAATCTTAATAGCGGATCTAGAATCTTGACTAAATACCGAGTCAAGATTCTAGACCCCTGTATGCTTTTGGTTGCCTCTGTAGGTTCGAAATTCATCGCTACATGGATGTAGTTTATTAGGATAATGCAGCAGCAATTATCGATATCGAAAGTAATATGTTTGTCTTTATAACTATTACTATCTCGTCATCTTCAACAGTTTTATCGTTGGAGATCCAGTGTCTTTGATTGGTATGTGCCCCTGGTAGTTTAATAAGTGGGTGAGAGCTTGCTCCCATTGGATAATATGAGTGTCTAAATCAAGTGTAAGCCACAACTCAAGTGGTTTATTTTGTTTTTGTTTGTCTTTATCGTGACAGGGATGTCACTTATTAGAATTGTGCAGGAGCAACCAATCGATC